>DATNQP010000510.1:0-6484 GCA_036703965.1 Leptolyngbyaceae cyanobacterium | reverse complement strand
GGTTGATTCAACTGATACTGCCACGCTTACGGGCTTCCTTGTAGGATGTTCCCACATTTCTTAAACCTACACGAATCATTTGTTGTTCTAAGAGGGCAAAGAAGCGGGTGCGATCGCCTCCTCGTACAACGGCCTGATTGTGCGCCTCGGCAAGGGCAACTGGATAACCGAAACCTTTGTGAACCTGTGCCAGTGTTAAACTCAGAGCTTGATTGAGTAAGGAAGAGTTTTGGGCGACCCATTCCGGCATTTCTACACGAGCAACTTCTGTTCCAACGTTGACGTAGCAGAAGTAGATGCGGTGAGCGTCGTACAAGTCAAGAATCCTGGCAGAACTGCGAAACAGGGGACTGCGTTGTCCTGGTTCTAATAACGTTGTCCAAAGAGCAGCATCTCGCAAGGGGTCAATAACCTGGCAGGGTAACTTGTCGATGATGCCAGCGCAATGCGTCATGCAGTCAGGAGTATCGTGAGGACAAGCTTGCAGTCGTAGGAAGTTGAGAGCTTCCATGCTACGAGCAGCGCTCAGGTAACCGAAAAGCGGAACATTAACAGAGCGTAGCTGCTCCCATGATTCCAAAATCGGCGGCAAAATGCGATCGCGTGCATCTCCTGGTAGTCCTTCTAGAAACCAATAGATCAGTGAACCATCCACCATTGCTAAATTTGGCGTATCAAAGTGAGGACCGGGGGGATTGACCCAACGGCACGCCATTTCTGCTAACATCGTCGCCTCTGAAACCGTGCGCCGATGACCCATCCACTCTTCAGTACGAATGCCCCACTGACGAGACACATACAAATCTTCCGGTCGGTAAAACACTTCAGGTAAGCTATCCAACAACGGGTACAAACTCTGCCCATAGTGCAACATCACCCGACCAACATTAATCAGATAGCAGTAGGCGATTTCGTGGTGAGACGGGGCAATCTGAGAACCATCTGTAGCAAAGATGGTGTGGCTTTCGGGTGCTGTACTTAGGTCAACGCGAGTATCCAGGGGTTCGACTGGGGTTGCCGCCGTAAACGTCATGCGATCGCGCCACTGTTGTTGACGCTTCACCAATTCGTCCTGTTGGGCATTGGTCTGCAACAGCAAGGTTTGAGCAAGTTCCAATCGTTGGCGACTCGCAGCAGCCTCCACCCTGAGGTGTTGACTAATACCAGGGATTTGCCTTGCAATTTTCGTTAAATCCAGCATCTGAAGAGCGTTTGTGTCTATCCAATCATTATTCGCTATTGGTTCATTGTTGTGGTGGAAGCGAGGAAGCGATCACCCTAGACCAGTTCGGCAGAAGTTTTCCACCAGTGCCGAAAGCAGGGGGAGCAGGGGAAAATTTTAACGGGTGGGTTATTTCTGCCAGCCTGCACTAGTACCGCTTCGCGGAATTCAAAATTCAAAATTCAAAATTCAAAATGCTTACATGGCAGGCATTTCAGTGAGGCGTGAATAGTAGCTTTATTTCCGCCGCGCTGTACTAGTGCTGCTGGGCAGAAATGACCCACCACTTAAGAAACGGCGAGAGGCAAGAGGCAAGAGAGACTTTCAGAACTGGTGGAAAACTTTCACCGCGCTGCATTAGTACATCAGGAGAGATGAGACTCAAGTACTCAAATGATGTACTTTTAGTTTTTAGATTGACAGCAACCTCTTCTAAGGCTGATTCTGCCGTTTAATTTGGCAGAAGCTTCAAGATTAAGAATAACCTTGGAAAAACATTTCCAGAGAGACATTGAGAGCTTTTAGAGCTATCTAATGTATAAATTGTTTCCCTTTTTATTCGCTTACAAATAAGCACCTAAAACACCGATTTTTCTACGCCTAAACTTTAAAGACTTGATAAATATTGCTTGAATGTGTTGCCGATTGCCGCCGAGTGAAATACTATTTATACAAGGTGTAATACAAGTCATACGTTGTATGACAAATTAAAAGGTATCGCAGGACACAAGGAGCTGGCTGGCAACCACAGTTCTCCGGGTTCGGTCGTCCTATGGGTTGGTTACACCAGGGTTATCTATTTTTTTGGATTCAGTTTTATCAGTTATCTATTCTCCTTAGATCTTCTCTACACTTTCATAAGTGTGAAAATAAATCTGGGGCAGTGTTTTGATTAACTGACAAAAATTTTGATGCAAAATTGGGTTCTACCTATTCTCTTTTTCAGAAGCTAGCAAAACCTTAGAGACAGGTTCTTGTAGCTAGCTGGTCAATTTTGACACTAGTTATGCTGCTTCTATTCACTGTGTTTAAGTCAGACAGTAGCAGTATCCTCAGCGGAAGCATTCGTAAAACACTGTGTAGAGAGTTATAAGAATGCTAACAGCATCACAGTATCAAGCTGGACAATTACGTAATTTACTAGAGGATTTACAAGGTGAACAGGTCAGTGGTTCTGCTCATATAGATATAACCTTAAATCCTGATCGAAAGCCAATATCTCGTGTTCTAGTCTTGAATAATGGCGAGATAGTTTACGGGGGAGTAAGGATTCCTGATAATAATCAAGAATTTGCCAGAATGATTGGGATTAAGTTCAATCATAGCTGGGCTGACTCTGCCATCAAATATACAGCGCAAAAGTTACAAAATCCCTCATCCTTTCGAGAACTTTTAGAACAAATTGTTCGGATACGAATATTCCAATGGGAGGAGATTGAAAGCGTTGCCCATGCTCAAGTTGTGCAAGTGCTAGAACAAGCATTGCCTCATCCTGGACAGTTAAAGTTAGATTTCACTGTCCAGTTTGACCTCAGTTATGGCAAAGACAATCACAGTTTGGACTTGTCAAACCTGATGCAAGATGTCACTCAGCGCCAAGGGCAATGGGCTGCACTTGCTCCTGTTATCCCCTCAATGGACGCTGTTCCCAGGCTTTCAGCAAGCGGTCTCTTGGCAGTTAGAGATACTCAGGTGCAGCAGCATCTACAGCAGTGGGTGAATGGGGTGCGATCGCTAATTGATATTGCCGAGCAATTAGACCAAGACCCTCTGGAGTTGGCGCAGTCTTATATGGCATGGGCAACATCAGGCTGGGTCACCTTCAGGGAAGATGCACCTACAACCCAAGTTGTTATGGCAACTCAAAAGCCACGTCCGATGGTCCTGAGTGTCGATGACAGTGTTGTGGTGCAAACCATGATCAAGCGGGCTTTGGGCGATCGCTATCAAGTGTTGTTGGCAAGTAACCCAGTGGATGCCCTGAAGATCATAAGTACTAATCCGATTGCGCTGCTACTGTTGGATGTCAGTATGCCAGATATTAATGGTTTAGAATTCTGCCGCACAGTACGTAGCATTCCGAAATTTAAGAATTTGCCGATTATTATGCTTACGGCACGAGATAAATTCTCTGATAAGCTCAAAGGTCAAATTGCCGGTGCAACTCATTATTTAATCAAGCCAATTGAACCCAATCAATTGCTGGAACTAATGGAAATTTATTCATAATTTTACACTCTATTTATCATTCTTTAAGTATTTCTTTAAAGTTATTGTATCTATTAATTAAAAAATTAAAGTTCTATTCAGTAATTACTCCTCTACATTTTTAACTTCCTCCAACACTCCTCAAAAAGACACCATGGAAAATAAGCAATATCTAACATTTTGCTTACATGATTTGCAATACGGAATTGATGCATCGCTGGTTCAAGAAATTTTTCCGCTTCCCGAACTGACACCCATTACCGAAGCTCCCACCGATATGATCGGAATTCTTAATTTACGGGGGCAAATTGTGCCGATGATGCATCTTGATTTACTTCAAGAACATCCGTTAAAGAATTGCCATATTAGCGATAATGTTATCATTCTGAAGTGGGATAACTTGCAAATTGGTCTAGTAGTCCACCAAGTCAATGAAGTCTTAGAACTGAATAGTGAAGTAATAGAAACAGAACCAATTCATAAACTTTTTGGTGATGTCAGTTCTGATTTTATCGCCGGGGTTGCCAAGGTAGATTTGGGCGATATTGTACTGCTCAAATCTAAGACATTAATTCACCAACCAGATGCTGTACTTACATTGATTTGGGACGCACAAATTCAGCTAGATGTAATGGCAGCAGCTCGAATCAGTGAGGTCGAAGAGCAGCTAGAACAATACTACTCCGATAAGGCTGACCTAACCCCCCTAGCCCCCCTTCCCTACCAGGGAATGGGGGAATCTATCTCCCCTCTCAGTAACAAAGCTGCTCCTCTTCCCTCCCCTCGTAGGGGAGGGTTAGGGAGAGGTGGAGAAGGGTTGGGGGAGAGGTTAACTGAGCAGCCCGGTGAGGAACTGCAAACACTCAAGACTCTTCCCAGTTTCTACGATCTGTACTGCCCTAATGTTACCCCTGAAGAACGGGCAATTTTTAGGGCTAGGGCTGATGATCTCAGGCAGGCAATTGAAAGCTTAAAGGTGACAAAAGAGCTGATTCCTCTGGCGGTAATTGGCTTTGATAACGAATACTTTGGGCTGGACTTAGAGTTGGTGCAAGAGTTTATCAATGTTGGCAATTTAACACCAATTCCCTGCTGCCCGAACCATATTGTCGGTAACATGAATTTGCGAGGAGAAATTGTCACCTTAGTTGATATTCGGAGTGTTTTGAATCTCCCCATGAAGCCGGTTAGTGTTGGTTCTCCAGTAGTGGTGGTTCAGGTTGACGATATTGTTGCCGGATTGCCCGTAGATCGAGTTGTGGAGATGATTGATCTGAACTCTACTGATATGACACCCTTACCCGAAACTGTATCAGATTTTGGTAAACACTACCTTCGGGGAACTGCTTTAGTTCAGGATAAAATACTGAAAATTTTGGACTTACCAAAAATTTTTACAAAGGGTAACTTAGCAGTAAATGAAGAAGTCTAAGAGGGTATTTATGAAAATAAATGCCCAAGAAAAAACTGCCCTACAACCATCAAAAATAAGTTTCTCAAAAGTTAAACCGAAAAGTGAGAAGGAATTAGAATGAAAATCACAGCTCAATTACGTGCTACTCTTGTCGGAATCTTAATCCTGAGTGCTGGTAGTGTTGCCACTGCTTTTTTTACTACTACAGGTCAAGAAGGTACAGTAGTTAACCAGGCAGGTATTGTCAGGGGTGCTTCTCAAAGACTTGTTAAGTTGGAATTAAACGGCAAACCCAACGATCAGTTAATTCAACGAATAAATGGGGTTGTCAATGGATTAATTCGTGGCAATAAAGAACTAGGCTTGCCACCCGCTACGGAACAACGATTTATCAATCAACTGAAGCTGGTTGAAAGTAAATGGAATGATATTAAAATTACGATTGAGAAAACTAGAAAAGAACCAAAATCGCAGAATGAACTTTTTAATAAAAGTGAAGAATTTTTTAAAATTACTGACGAAGCAGTATCAATAGCAGAAGGAATTACCAAAGAAAAAACCCAGAGCTTAAGAAAAACACAAATTGCTATTTTTGTAATAAATGTAGTGATTCTAATCGCTATCTGGCTGCTCGTTCGCAATATTACATTGAGGCTGCAAAGCTTTGTTAGCACTATTGGTACCACCTCAAATCAAATTGCTGCATCAGTTGCCGAGCAGGCAAGTGCAGTTAGCCAGCAGGCTGCTTCAGTCAATGAAACGACATTAACGATAGAAGAATTAGGGGCTTCCTCACTGGAATCAGCAAACCAAGCAGAAACGGCTGCTGGGGGAGCGCAGCAATCTTTAAACTTTGCGGCAGAAGGTACTAGAACAGTAGGTTATACGATCGAAGGAATCGCCAACCTGAAAGACCAGGTAACAGCGATCGCCTACCAAATTATCCGCCTTAGCGAACAAACGAATCAAATCTCAACCGTATCCGACCTAGTGGCAGATTTGGCGAACCAAACCAACATGCTGGCTCTCAACGCTGGGGTAGAAGCCGCCCGTGCGGGCGAACATGGCAAAGGCTTTGCGGTGGTAGCTGGCGAAGTTCGCAAACTGGCAGACCAAAGTAAGAAGTCAGCCGAGCAGATTAACTCCCTAGTTAACCAAGTGCAAGCGGCGATTAACTCCACCGTCATGGTGACCGATGAGGGCACCAAGAAAGCAACGGTGGGTATCGAGCTGGCTGAAGAAACGGGCGACGTGTTCGCAAGTATCACCGACTCCGTTAACCGGGTGTTCCTCAACACCCAACAGATTGCCCAGAGTGCTAAACAGCAGGCTGTTACCGTGCAGCAAGTCGTAGCCGCCATGAATGTTATCAACTTAGGGGCAAAAGAAACAGCTGCTGGCATCGTCCAAGTGAAAGACGCTACCAACGACCTCAACCAAGCTGCTCAGAATCTTGAGGCTGTGGTTTAAACATGATACAAGACGAAGAACTACGCACTCTTTATAAAGAAGCCAGTGCTGACCATATCCAGAAAATTGAAGCCGGATTACTCGATCTAGAAAAAAATCCTCTAGACCAAGCCAAACTGGAGCAATTACTGCGAGAAATGCACTCCCTCAAAGGCGATTCCCGGATGTTG
>DATNQP010000509.1:0-9963 GCA_036703965.1 Leptolyngbyaceae cyanobacterium | reverse complement strand
AGTTTGACCATCCGGGCTAACGACAACACATCGAATATCATCAGAATGTCCTGTGAGAGTTTGAATTTCCTGCCTCGTATTCATCTGCCATAGTTTGACAGTGTTATCCCAACTGCCACTAACTAGCGTCTGCCCATCGGGAGTGAAGGCGAGGGAGTAAACGCGGTGAGAATGCCCAGTGAGTGTGTAGGCAAGACAGGCATTCTCCAAATTACGTTTGCGCTCATCTTCTTCCCTCTGTTTACGCTGCTCTTCCTCCTGCTGCTGTTTTCGCTTTATTTCCTCTAGTACACCCTGAGCGATATCTCGATTTCGATGCGCTTCCACAAACTCATGATTAATACTGAGTGCTTGATTGTAGTCGGCAATAGCTTTCTCGTGATTGCCTAGTTTGTAATAAGCATTGCCTCGGTTATTGTAAGCATCCGCCCAGTTGGGATTAATCTCTAGAGCCTTAGTGTAGTCCTCAATAGCTTCCTGGTATTGTCCTAACTTGGTATAGGCAAGTCCCCGATTGTAGTATGCGTCCGCCAAGTTAGGATTAATCTGAAGTGCTTGGTCAAAGTCCGGGATTGCTGCTTTGTAATCTTCCTCATGACAGCGACTTATCCCTCGGTTGTAGCAAGCCTCTGTCACATTCAGCCGTTGATCATCCCCAACCACTGCCAAACATTGATTCAGCTTTTCCACATAGTCCAGATCTTCTATCCTCAGCGCTGACTCAATTGCCTCCAATAGGGGTGCAAGGTTTTCCGCCTCCACCTCTTCCGGTTGCGATAAACCGTGTAGTTCCAGCCAAGCTTGTCCAGAGTAAACAATTCGCTGCTTCGCCCAAACTTTATCGGGTAAATGCGCCAAACTTAGAGCTAAATCCAAAGCCAGTTCTGGTATCCAGCTAGACCGTTCGCTTTCTAAAGCCTGATAGACATTTTGATAATACAAAACAATGGCTTGAATCAACTCCTGCACCGCTTCAGTCGCAGGCACATTTTCAGTCAAACCAGGAAGTAACTCAGGCAACAAAGGCGGTAAATTATACTGAACCAAAAAGTATTCATCTGCAACCAAGCCAGCAAATACACAATGATAGATAATTAAAAACTGGCAAAGTTCCTCAAAGTCTTTTTTATTGATGCTGTAGTTAAGTTCTAACTCACTCGAATCAATCCCAGCCGCTCGGAATCTCTCCTCTCGCTGCAACGTTTCCAAGTTCTTTACATTATCTCTACCATAGAGTTTATCAACGTCTTCCCAGCTTTCTCCAGCAGCGATTAGTTTTTCTTTCGTTTTTAACCACTGACGGGCGCGAGTTTTGGCAGCTTCATACAAAATATCTCGATAAGGTAGCCGGGAAATGATTGGTTCATAGCGATACTTAGACCAATTTAAGCCCCAGTAAGCAATGCGGAAATTTAGATAATCCCCATCAACTTCTGACTCCAGTACCAACGTTGGCTCAGATTTCAATACACCGAACAGCGCTTTGATACTAGCTTCGCTGTGAAACGATTTGCTTACCCAAGCTCCGGCTAAAAAGTCTATAGTTCTGCCAGATGTAGAATAATTTCTAAAAAATTGCCGCAGTCCTTCAGCTAGAGTTAGCTCAATATCGGGGAATCGTTTAGCCGTAGTGGCAGCGTTTGTAAATCGCTCAAACTGGAGTTTTGGAGGCGCGAAGACAACTCGCAACGGCATTATTTCATCCTCAGGATGGGAGTTGAGAATGTCGGAAGCCACTAACCAAATCGGCGAGTTTTCTAACCTTTTTTGTTCTTCCACAACTTTAAGAGAAGTTTGCCGCTGATAGGCTACGAGTTCTCTTTGAAGTTCGTGGTTTCGCTCGAACAATTCCACCTGGAGAGCTTTTTCCTGCTCCAAGCACCACCGCTGAAAATCCAATTTTTTTTGCAGTCTGGCATCTTCCGCACGTTGAATAAAGGCTTGCAGTTCCTTCGTTCGTTCATCGTTCAGTTGCGCCAGCACGGCTTGGAATTCCAGGTTCTCTTGGTGTTGCAAGTACTGAAGCTTGAGCTGTGCTAACTGGATGTCCTCTTGTTGTTCAACCAAAGCTCCATCGCCGTTAACTACAGCGATAACGACATCGGCAATATGCCCCATATGCCGGGGAAGAACAAGCTTTGCTGCCTCAACAACAGCTTTGCCTACTGTACTGAGCAATTTCCAAACCATTTCTGCATCCCGGTTAATTCCTGGCTCATACCAGAACAATAATGCTTCCTAGTCTGGCAAAGTACTCTAAGCTTCGTCGAGTTAACGCTGCGGTGTTGGATCGCCATATTTAATCACAAGCGCGATCGCATCTTTCACCAATCCCTAATCCTAAATCACCCAGCCGCGCATGGAGACACTTGATCGCATCTCCACCAAAAGCGATCGCATTCGTCAGTCTGCCAAATCCTCTAGTTAACGCTATACTGCCTCCCGATCGCCATATTTAATCAAAAGTGCGATCGCTATACTCACAGCAGTAATTAACACCACACTCAACGCCGAACCAAATCCCCAGTTCTGAGTTGCACCCAAAAACTGGTTATAAATCAGACGTGCGCCTGTCATGCTTGACGCCCCACCCAGCAATTCTGGATCGACAAAATCCCCCAATCCACTAATAAACACCAGCAAGGAAGCAGCAGCAATTCCCGGCAAACATTGAGGTACAGTTACCTTCCAGAAGGTTTGAACAGGATTCGCCCCCAAATCAGCCGAAGCCTCCAATAGACGCCGGTCTAACTTTTCCAAAGAAGCATAGAGAATCAAGACCATATAGGGCAGATAGCTGTAAGCCATACCAATTAATACGGCTGGGCTGCTATTTAATATCTCCAAGGCGGGTAACCCAATACTGGTCAATACTGTATTAAGAACCCCTGTAGGTCGCAAGATTGTAATCCAGGCATAAGAACGTAACAGTGAGGACGTAAATTGTGGCAGGATAAACCCCAACAGCAGTAAATTCTGCCATCGTTTGGGTGCCATCTGGGCAATCCAGTACGCAACCGGGAAGCCCAAAATCAGGCAAATCACTGTGGTGCCAACCGCAAAAAAAAGCGATCGCCACATCACCTGGAGGTTAATCGGTTCAAATACCCGCAGATAGTTGGCAAGTCCCGAAGGATTGACCAAATCTCCTGGTTTGATATTCGGTACCAAACTCAGCTCAAAAATCACCAGGGTTGGCAGCACCAGCAACAAAGCTAACAAAATACCGGCTGGACTTAGCAATACCAGCGGTTCTAGCCACTGCCACCGTGGGCGTCTCTTATCGTTGAGAATTGGTAGTTCGGCAGTGCCATCCGTTGCACCGGCATTGGGTAGGGAGGGAGGGGTGATATTAGTAGACACGGGCAGCTATGGGGGTAAGAGAGTGTTGAGTGTTGAGTTAGGAAACCTTTAATTTAAAATTCAAAACTTAAAATTCAAAATTTGATTTATGCACTCGTCAGTTTAGTCCAATAGCTATCATAAACTTCACTAAAATCCCCCACTGGTGCAATACCTTCACACAGTTCTAGTGACGCCTCTGAGGGGAATAAGCTTTGATTGTCTTGGACTTCAGTGGGTAAAAGATAGAAAGCTTCTTTGTTCGGTGTAGCAAAGCTCAAGCGTTCACAAATTTGAGCCGCCACATCTGGCTGCAACATAAAGTTCATCCAAGCATAAGCCCCTTCAGGATTAGGAGCGCTCTTGGGAATTGCCAGGGTGTCCATCCACAACGAAGAACCACTTTTAGGAACGACATACTGCAAGTCTTCGTTTTCTTCCATGACTTCATTGGCATCGGCGGAATAACACATCGCTAGGAGTAAATCGCCACTCAAAATTTGAGGTCGCCAAGCATCAGAAGTAAATGAGGCAACACTCGGCTTTAACGCCATCAGCTTTTCATACGCCTCTTGCAGTTGTTGACTGTTCGTAGAGTTGTACGAGTAACCCAACATTTTCAATACTGCACCCATTACCTCCCGGATATCATTAAGCAACGTCATCCGTTTTGAGAGTTTTTGCTGATTCTCCCAAAGGTAATTCCAATCCTCCGGTGCCTCTTTTAACTTTCGAGTATTGTAAAGTAAGCCCGTTGTTCCCCAGCTCACAGGCAAACTATGTCGGTTACCGGGGTCATATTCGGGATTTTGGAAGCGGGTAAACAGCCGCTCTATACCTATGAGGCGTGAGAAGTCGAGTTCTGTTAGCATATCTAACTCCACCATCTTCTGCACCATGTATTCAGATGGGTAGATGATGCTGTAACCGCCACTGCCTCCTGCCTGAAGTCGGGCAAGCATTGCCTCATTGGAATCAAAAACATCGGCGATCGCTTTGATGCCTGTTTCCTCTGCAAATCGGTCTAGCAAATCTTGGTCTGTATAGCCAGCCCAAGTGTAGATGTATAACTTGTCAGAAGAACCTTGACTCTTAGGTTTGGGTTGCACCTCAGCCAGTGTCCAGCCACATCCAGACAGTGCCATACTGCTTAGCGTCGCCGAGGCAGCTACTTTTAAGAATTGACGCCGTGTGGGGCGTCTGAGTGATCTCCGTTCATCCAGAACCAATGGTTTGGTCATACCCTCAGTTACACCAGCATTGGGTAAAGAGGAAGGGGTGATATTAGTAGACACAGGCAGTTATGGGAGTAACAGTAGGAAATGTAAGAGTTAAGCAGGTCGCTAGAAATAAATACTGTTGGTTTTAGTGATTAGGGATTAGGGATTAGGGATTAGGGATTAGGAGAAGATGACGCCTTGACACCCTAACCCTTCGTACTTAGGCACTTGTTAGTTTAGTCCAGTAGTTGTCATAAACTTCGCTAAAATCCCCCACTGGTGCAATACCTTCGCAAAGCTTTAGTTCTGACTCTGGGGGAAATAGGTTTTGATTACTTTGAACCTTAGAAGATAACTTATTAAAAGCAACTTTGTTCGGTGTAGCGAAGCTCAATCGTTCACAAATTTGAGCCGCCACATCTGGCTGCAACATGAAGTTAATCCAATCGTAGGCTCCTTCAATATTTGAAGCGGTTTTAGGAATAGCTAGGGTATCCATCCAAAACGAAGAACCACTTTTAGGCAGGACATACTGCAAGTCTTCGTTTTCTTCGATGACTTCATTTGCATCGGAAGAGTAACACATGGCTAGCAATAAATCCCCACTCAACATCTGATCTCGCCACGCATCAGTTGTAAATGAAGCAACACTTGGCTTTAACTCCACCAACTTTTCATACGCCTGTTGAACCTGTTGGACATTTGTTGAGTTGTAGGAATACCCTAACATTTTCAACACAGCACCCATGACTTCCCGAACATCACTAAGCAACGTCATCCGTTGCGATAATTCCTGCTGATGTTTCCAAAGGTAGTCCCAATCCTCCGGTGCCTGCTTGAGCTTCTTTGTGTTGTAGATTAATCCAGTTGTTCCCCAACTAAGGGGTACACTGTGCCGATTGCCTGGGTCATAAGCCGGATTTTGGAACCGGGGAAGCAGCTGGTTTATACCTGTAATGCGTGAGAAGTCGAGTGGTGTCAACAGATTCAACTCCACCATCTTGTCTACCATATAGTCAGACGGGTAGATAATACTGTAAGCGCCACCGCCTCCCGCCTGGAGTCGGGAAAGCATTGCCTCATTGGAATCAAAAACATCGGCAATCGCTTTGATACCTGTTTCTTTGGCAAAGCGCTCTAGCAAAGGTTGATCGGTATAGCTAGACCAGGTGTAGATGTATAACTGTTTTGAAGCAGCTTTTGCAGAATCTGGACTACGGGGTTTCGGTCGCACCTCAGCTAACGTCCAGCCACACCCCTCTAGGGCTATACTGCTTAGCGTCGCTGAGGCAGCTACTTGTAAGAACTGACGCCGTCTTAGGCGTCTTGGGAATGTGTATCGATCAGTGGGAGGCACGATTTAAATGGTTGAAGGTTTGAAGATTTGAAGGGTTGAAGACTAGGAGATAACGTTCAACTTGCTAACCTTATAACCCGTTGATTAGCAATAGCGTATGCCTTGTTCCAGGGGAAGGGGTTCACCCGTTTCGGCATCTGTATTGTGACAGGCAAACATCGCCGTGGGAGTCAGTTTTTCAAATTCCAGGTCATCATCTTGACCTTTGAGAATGTAGCCACGCAGTTCTTTAATGGGTAACTGAGTGAATTCATCAAATTCTGGAGTGAAAGACCGCAGAATCAGCGAACCAGAAGGCTGGCAACCAACCAGAAGTTTAGCAACAAATAATTCCTTGATGCCCCAATGTTCCCCGTAGGTTACATGTAACCCTTGGCGTTTTAGGTTAATCACCAAAGGTTCGCCGTCACTATCGAGAAACGTCGCGATCGCTCTCAAGCGGCAGTGAGACTCCAACTCTTCTAAAAACGACCTGACTCCCGGTGTCTGCATCGTGCGATCACTCCTATCACTCCTCCAAAGCCAAACAATCTGTGGCTGCCCAGCGGGCGTAAACTGGGGTGTTAGGGTCTGGCAACTTGCTGGTAACATTTGGCAGCCTCACGGTAAGGCGATCGCCACTGAGCAACTCCACGACATAGTGAACATGAGTCCCCAAGTACATGACGTGCTTGAGACGACCTTCAAAGCAATTAATGGTCGAGTCGGGGGGAGAGAGACTCAGGCGAATTTTCTCTGGCCGTACACTCACCGCCAAGTCTTTGGCATGGCTAGTGAGTTCTTTCGAGGACTTGGACTGTACTACAATCTTCAGACCCGTCGTAGTTGTAATTTGGAGTGAAGAGCTGTCAGCGGTTTCCACACGCCCCTTAAATAAATTCGTATCTCCAATAAAATCCGCCACAAATGTCGTTCGGGGACGTTCGTAGATTTCTGTGGGGGTACCAATTTGCTCAATTTTCCCAGCACGCATGACTGCAATGCGGTCAGAAAGACTCAACGCTTCTTCTTGGTCGTGGGTAACCATGATAAACGTCAACCCTAAGTCTTGATGCAGATTCGATAGCTCTACCTGCATTTCTTTACGAAGCTTCAAATCCAAAGCCCCCAGGGGTTCATCCAACAGTACCACAGCGGGTCGGTTGACTAGCGCCCGCGCTAAAGCCACCCGTTGCTGTTGTCCCCCTGACAGTTGAGCTGGGAAGCGATTGGCGTAATCCTCCATCTTCACTAGTTTGAGTGCTTGCCTCACCCGCTCATCAACTTCTGCCCCCTTGAGCTTTTTAAGCCGTAGACCAAAGGCAATATTTTCTCTCACACTCAAGTGATTGAATAAAGCATAGCTTTGAAATACTGTGTTTACCGGTCGGCGGTGGGGTGGGATGTGAGTCATCGGCTGTCCCTGAATCAGCACCTCTCCGGCTGAGGGCAAGTCAAAGCCTGCCACTAAGCGTAAAGTTGTTGTCTTCCCGCAGCCAGATGGACCGAGGATACTGAAAAATTCTCCCCGACGAATATTCAGGTCAACACCCCGGACAGCTGTCTCGCCATCGAAAACTTTAAAAACCTTGCGGAGTTCGACATCAAGCTCAGCAGCAGTATCCGGAGAGCGTTGTTCTTTAACGGAAGTTTGAGACATGGTGATTATTTCAACAGCGGCAATGCCCTAATCTGAAGGCTAAGTCTGTCTGAACCCGTTGAGCGTTATTCCCTACTTGGGTTTATTTTATTCTGTCTACTCCTTGTCTTGATGAGTTATTATTTCACCTCACGCGACAATACGCCTGTGTCCTCTTTGGGGGATAAGCCATTTCCAGTCCAAAGGCGTCATGATGACAATAAACTAGGTAAAAATTCCTTTTAGACTAAGATTCACTGAATTTTTCTGATATGACTGTAATTCAGCCTTCCTCAGTAGGGCGTAAAAACACACCCCGTACCGTTGGACGTAATTATCAATCTCTGTTTCTCATGCTGATCGTTAGCCTATTCCTCTTGGGAGGAATTGGCTCTCGTTTAGCCTATTTACAGTTAATTCAGGGCGATCGCAACCGGCAGCTGGCGGAAAACAACCGAATTCGTTTGATTCCAAAGCAGCCCGTGCGGGGCAATATTTTTGACCGTAAGGGGAAAATTTTGGCAAGCAGTCGGTTGTCTCACGCCGTCTATCTGTGGCCCATCGCTCGCAAGCGGGCAGAGTGGCCATCGACTCTCAATCGCCTCTCCAATATTTTGAATATCCCTGCCGACGAGATTCAAAAACGCTTGGAACAAGCAGGCTATAACTCTCCTTCGCTAATCCGGATTGCTCGTGGCATTAGTCCTGCCCAGATTACAGCGTTGGCTGAGTACAGCAACGAACTAGAGGGGGTAGAGGTGGATATTGAAGCAGTGCGAGACTACCCGAATGGTGATATGGCAGCTCACGTCCTAGGTTACACCGGTGAAATGAACGACAAAGAGATAGCAGAACGTAAGGCTGAAGGCTATCGTATCGGTGACATTATTGGTCAGATGGGGGTTGAGTCAGCCTTTGAGGGCAAACTGCGGGGAGAATGGGGCGGTCAGCAGGTTGAAGTAGATGGTGCGGGTCAGGTTCTCCGGATTTTGGGACAGAAGCAAGCTAAAGCGGGGAAAGATGTCCACCTAACCTTAGATTTAAGGGTGCAGAAGGCAGCTGAAGCGGCATTAGGCAATCGCAAAGGTGCGATCGTGGCAATCGATCCTAATAATGGCGCTATCCTGGCAATGGTCAGTCGTCCCACGTTTGACCCCAATATTTTCTCCACACGAATTACTCCCGACACATGGAAGCAGTTACAAAGCAAAGACCACCCCTTTGTCAATCGTTCGCTGCGCGGTTTTCCACCGGCAAGTACATTTAAGATTGTCACGACTACAGCTGGAATTGAATCTGGCAAATATTCTCCTAAGACGATCTTGCAGACCTATGCTGCTATCAATATTGGCGGAACTACGTTTGGGGATTGGAACCACGCTGGATTTGGCCCCCTAGGATTTGTTGGGGCAATGGCATGGAGTAGTGATACGTTCTTTTATCAAATTGGCAGAGGCGTTGGTGGTCCAACCCTGATTGAATGGACGCGCAAGTATGGTTTTGGTCAAAAAACGGGAATTGAGTTGGAGTCGGAAGAAGTGCCGGGATTGGTGGCAGATGATGCCTGGAAGCGGAAGCGATTCAATTGGGAATGGACGGTAGGGGATTCGGTGAATATGTCTATCGGTCAGGGGTTTCTTCAGACAACGCCGCTCCAAGTGGCTGTAATGTTTGCCGTACCGGCTAATGGTGGTTATCGAGTCAAACCTCACTTGCTCAAGGATGATGAGGAGTCTAAGAGTTGGCGAGTGTCTTTGAATATGAAGCCAGAGACAGTGAAGGTGCTGCAAAAAGGACTGCGAGAGGTGATCACTGGTGGTACAGGAAAAGCATTGAATGTACCGCACCTACCACCTATTTCAGGTAAAAGTGGAACGGCAGAGGCTCCACCCGGCAAGTCCCACGCTTGGTTTGGTGCCTATGGACCGACTGATAAGCCGGAGATTGTCATTGTGGCATTTGCCGAACACTCTGGTGGCGGTGGCGGTAAGGTAGCCGCGCCAATGGTGCGTGAGGTTATGGAGGCGTACTTTAATAGAAAGCCACCCTCACCTGCCACAGATAAGCCAGCAAAGCAGAATTGATGTAAAAAAGGCGATCGCTCTCCCGAGAAGAGCGTTTGCGAAAGCGTTGCGGGACGTAGTCCAGCATGGTGCGTAAGCAGCAAAGCGCAGATCGCCTTTTCATCGAAGCTAAGGATAGGGCGATCGCTTTTCTATTGAGTTGCTGCTGTGCGATCGCTCATTTTTTGACAACTGAACAAAAAAGCGAGCGTCAATCTACAACGTATTGGTTATTCGCTCTAAGCCCTGATCGTCCCACGATACTGGGTCTTCCAACGGTTCTAAATGGCTCATGACGTGGGTATCTGGCAGCGCTTTGATAATCGCTAGCTCAATTGCCTCACACAAGTCATGACCACGCTG
>DATNQP010000508.1:0-2420 GCA_036703965.1 Leptolyngbyaceae cyanobacterium | reverse complement strand
CTGGCAAATTTAAGTTTCAGGAGAAATAGTATACACGGGTTTACCCCTATCAAAAATATGGCTTGCGTGTCTGCCAAGAAAATGAAACCCGTCAAATCTGCTCAAAAAGCAAGTTTTCACAAACTTTGCTTAGGCTCTTGCACCGTTCCAACTTCTTGGGCGTCCCCCTGACCCTTTGGCATTTGTTCTACTGCGATCGCGCCTACAGTGCCAGCGTCTAAGCTAGGCATTGCTGCCTGAGTAGAGACCCCCTCTGGCTCCTGAAACACCACTCGTAACAAGGGAGGAGCGATAAAAGTGGTCAAGATGACCATCATAATAATCGCCGCCTCCATAGCTTCTGATAGGGCACCACTCGCTGAGCCAACACTAGCAAAGACCAGCCCCACTTCGCCCCTAGGAATCATGCCTACACCGATTGCCAGCCGGTTGATTCCGGGTTGACCAAATACTGTTAAGCCTGTGACTACCTTACCGATAATGGCAACTGCGATCAGGAAAATTGCTAAAGTCAAGCCTTCCCGATTACTGGGAACTGCGGGATTCAGAACGCCCAAGTCAGTTCTTGCACCCACGGTTACAAAGAAAATCGGCACTAGAATATCCGCAATAGGAACGATCTGTTCGTCGAGTTCTTTACGTGTGTCGGTTTCTTCTAGGACTAAGCCTGCCGCAAAAGCTCCCAGGATTGCTTCTAAGTGGATGGCAGCTCCAATGTAGGCCATGATGAAGGCGAAAGTGAGCGCCGGAAGCACCAACTTGCCTCGCGTCTGGAGTTGCTCAGCGATGCTAACAAACGATGTGTTAAAGAAACGACCCAGTAAAATGGCACCAACTAGGAAAGCCGTAGCGCTAACGATCAGATAAAGGATGTTGCTCACATCCACTTCACCCGTTTTGGCTAGGCTGGCGACCACAGCTAAAACGATGATACCCAGAACATCATCAAGTACCGCCGCACCAATGATAATCTGACCTTCTCTAGAACTGAGACGCCCCAGTTCTGATAAAACCTTGGAAGTAATACCAATACTAGTCGCCGTCAGAGCCGCTCCTGCAAAAATCGCTGGAATGGGTGATACACCAAATAAAGCAATTAGTCCCCCAGTACCAGCAGCAAAGGGTACCGCCACTCCCACCACGGCGACAATTGCCGCCTGGGGACCAACTTTAAGTAGTTCGTGTAGCTTGGATTCCAGACCAATTTCAAAGAGCAGGATAATCACGCCCAGTTCGGATAAAACCGAAATGACTTCGCTCTGGGTTTTAAAGGTTGTGGTGGCGGCTTCAGGACTTAATCCCGCAGTTGATTGGAGAAAGGTCATAATCAGCGAATCGCTGACATCTGCGCCAGTTTCTGGAAAGACCAGCAGATGCAAAGCTGAGACGCCGACAATCACACCACCAACCAGTTCACCTAATACAGGTGGGAAGCCCAGCCAGTTAGACAACTCTCCGCCAATTTTGCTAGCTAGGTAGATTACGATCAAGCTCAACAGTACCCCTGCCAGTACGAGAGACCCGCTTTCAACTTCTGTTGCCGTTGCTAATAGCGGCTGGTGAGTCCAGAGAGAGGAGAGGGAGTAGTTAGGGGCGAGGAAACTTGCCCAGGCAGTTGTATCAGCCATTGTTTGAGAAGAAAACATTCTTTCTACTCTACAAGCTTCTTAACATAGATCAAGCCTTCCTCTGGTTTGGCATAGTAACCAGTTGCAGTTAAAGCAAAAGAGTTTACGAACAAGGAGTTCAGGAGTCAGGAGTTGCAGGAGTTCAGAAGGAACTCGTAAGAGTACTCAGACAGGTCCTGAACAGTCGTTTAAAGCCTGCGCGAGAGTGGGTGAAAGAAAGTGAGAATTTTTTTCCACTTGAAACTCCATCCCTTTATGGGTGGAGTCATTCTGAACACAGGCACTTCAGAATTGCTGAACTCCTTTCATTCACCGGCAAGTTGAAGAATTTGCTGCCAATAGGGAGTCGGTACAGGGACGACGGAAAGCCGGGGAAGGCGGATGAGGTCAAAGCCAGTAAAGTTACCTTGCTTGATCTGGGCTAGGGTAACAGGCTGTGGTAGTGATCGCACTGCCCGAATGTCCACTACTACACGTTTTGGGTCATTCAGTGCGGGGTCAGGGTAGGGTACAGTGATGACTTCTACGATGCCCACTACCCGCCGTTGATTGCCGGTGTGGTAGAACAGCGCCAAATCAGACGGTTGCATTGTACGCATATGTTTGAGCGCCAGGGGATTTTTGACGCCATCCCAAACGGCAGTTTGAGCATGCTCTAAATCTGCGTAAGAGTAATCCTGTGGCTCGCTTTTCAGCAGCCAGTAGCTCATTGTTTGCTCTCCTGCCTAAGTGACTATGGCGTCGGTGGCTAGGTTGCTAAAAAAGTAACGCCAAGAGTTTCTCACAGCTTAC
>DATNQP010000507.1:0-7851 GCA_036703965.1 Leptolyngbyaceae cyanobacterium | reverse complement strand
TATGTTGTCCTCTGCAACTTCGATGAATTCTGGATTTACGACTCCACTCTTCAGATTGAGGAGCCAGTAAATCGGGTCAAGCTTGAAGAGTTACCGAAGCGATACGCTGCTCTGAATTTTCTTTTCCCTGGAAATAGCGCAGTCGATTCAGATCATGGTAGAGACGTTCCGGCGGAACGTCTCTACTACGAGAATATTCCTCTGAGTGGTGCGGTGCAGTTATTCGGGCGCAAACAGGAACTCGAAAGGCTGCATGCGTTGTTGACCCCCTCTGCCCTCCTTAATAAGAGCGGAGAGCAACAGGATAAGCTGACAATTGCCGCGATCGCAGGAATCGGCGGCGTTGGTAAAACGGAACTGGCGATTCAATATGCGTGGCAACATTTACAGGGTTTGAGTGATGGTGCAGGTGGTGTTTGTTGGGTTGATGCGCGGGATGGGGATGTAGGGATTCAACTGGTGAATTTTGCGCGATCGCTCTTAAACCTGAACCCGCCAGAGGATTGGGACTTAAAAACACAATTGAGCTACTGCTGGCGAAATTGGCAAAAGGGAGACTGGCTGATAGTTATCGATGATGTCACCAACTACAGGCAGCAGGTGAAGCCTTATCTGCCGCCGGAATCATCCCGGTTTAAGCTGCTGCTCACAACGCGGGAAGAGTTCGGGCGACCTGTGGAACACTTACCGCTTTATAAATTGCAATCAGAGGCAGCACTGGATTTATTAATGTCGCTGGTCAGTGCTGAACGGATTCAACAGGAATCAGAGATTGCTGAACAACTCTGTCAGTGGCTGGATTATTTGCCCTTGGGGTTGGAGCTAGTAGGACGTTATCTAGAGCGTGACTCAGATTTGTCACTCAAGGCAATGCTGTCTCGACTGGAGAAAAAGCGACTCAGACACAGATCGGTTCAGCATCAACTAATTCGGGAGTTTTTGCGGGAGAAGCGAGAACAGTCAGCTCAGGTAAATGACTTTAAACAAGGGTTTGTAGCGGCAATGGTGGCAGTAGCAGAGCATATTTCTGACTCGCCCACTCTTCGGCAAATTCAGGCAGTTGCTCCTACGATGCCCCATGTGGCAGAGGTAGCCAAAGACAAAGACTTAAGAAACTTTCTGAGAAATGAGGATTTAGTTTCGCCTTTCGTAGGCTTGGGTCGGTTCTACCAAGGTCAAGGGTTGCACGACCAAGCAGAACCTTGGTATGAGCAATGCCTATCTCTCACTCAAGCTCGTTTTGGCTCAGACCATCTCCATATAGCAACCAGCCTGAACAATCTGGCAAGTCTCTACAATTCTCAGGGTCGCTACTCTGAAGCTGAATCTCTGTGTGTGCAAGCCTTGAAAATCCACAAACTTTTGTTAGGAGAAGAACACCTGGCTGTAGCAATCAGCTTGAATAGCTCTGGCGGGTCTTTATTCTTTCAGGGTCGCTACTCTGAAGCTGAACCCCTTTACCTACAAGCTTTAGAACTGAAAAAACGCATATTGGGAGAAAATCATCCTGATGTGGCAAACAGTCTGAACAATACAGCACTCCTCTACTATTCTCAAGGTCGTTACAGTGAAGCTGAACGCTTGTACTTACAAGCTTTAGAACTCTGGAAAAGTCTGCCGGGAGAAGACCATCCCAAGATGGCAAGTAACCTGAACAATTTGGCAGTTCTCTACTATTCTCAAGGTCGCTACTCTGAAGCTGAACCCTTTTATGTGCAAGCTTTGAAACTCAGAAAACGCATATTGGGGGAAAATCATCCCGATGTGGCAAACAGCCTAAACGATTTGGCAGTTCTCTACGAATCTCAGGGTCGCTGCTCTGAAGCTGAACCCATACATATGCAAGCCTTGGAAATCAGAAAACGCTTATTGGGGGAAAACCATCCCGATGTGGCAAACAGCCTGAACAATCTAGGCAGTCTCTATGCATCTCAAGGTCGCTACTCTGAAGCTGAAGCCTATTTGATGCAAGCTCTAGAAATCGGACAACGCCTGCTGGGAGGAGACCATCCTGATGTGGCAAATACCCTAAGAAATCTGGCTCGTCTATACTACTCTCAAACACGCTATGGTGAAGCTGAAGCCTATTTGATACAAGCTTTAGAAATTTATCAGCGACAGTTAGGGTTAGCTCATCCTAACACTGTTGACTGTCGGCAAGATCTTGCAACTCTCAGCGATCGCCTCAATTCCACAGCAAGAGATTTGCCCAATTTTAATCAGAAAGCCAAAAAAGGCGGTTCTAAGAAGAAGCCCAAAGGTTTTGGCTGAGGATATGCACCTTGCGGAAGAGGATTGAAAAGATTAGCACTGTAGGCGATGGCACATCCCTACCATCTGCTTAACAACTACGACAATTGGATACTGAAGCGTTTTCCCAACTATGCCTGGAATCTCAACAGAGTGATTTTCCTGAATGCGATCGCCTTTTCTCCCCAAACTTCTTCCCACCCTTAGCGATATTGACCGTAAACCCTGCCGTACCAATGGGTTCGGCTATTCCCCTCTTAAAATAGTACACTTGTACTAAAAAATGTATTATCCTATGGCTATGGAGCCGCACCGCAGACCTCCTAGATTACAGCTCGTGGTGAGGGGAAGGCTTTTAAAGCCGCAGTCTGTAAAAGCGGGAAATCCATAGCCAATTCTCTCATAATTAGCTGTAAACCCCTAGTATTCAGTTTAATTCAATTTAATATCACGCTTTCTAAACCCTTGTCCTTACAAAGACACTGAGGCAAGAAAGCCTAGTTTTTTCGGAATTCAATCACTTAGAAAAGTTCGTCAATAAAGCGACAGAAAATTGCTTTATTGCAGTTCTCAATTACATGAAATCCATCTGAAAAACCTAACCCCCCAACCCCCTTCCCTTGCAGGGAAGGGGGAGTAAATCCGGCTCCTCTCTCAAGAGTAGGAGAGGGTTTTGGGGAGAGGTCAGACTGTATTGTACTAATATGAGAACCGCAATATGTAAGGACGACTTATTTTACTTAATCATACTGAATTTAGGCAGGAAATGAGTTGAATAAAAGCCCTAATTTTGAGGAGGTTGGTTACTAATTCTCTAACTTAATGTTGATGTTTCTAGAAGGAGGTGAAGAAAATGACACGACTAGAACTGCAACCAAAGGAGGCTGAGCCAATGACACCACCAAAAGTGCAGCCAAAGCCGCTTATCCAACGGCTCAAGCAACTGAAAGTGCCACGGCTCAAGCCAGATCTATTGTTGCTCAGTGGTGCGGTGTTAGCCGCCATCGGTTTAACACTAACTCAACCTGAAGTAGCACCGCCTAACCGCGCACCTGATCCCAGCCAGTTCTGCCAGGAGATTGTGCAGCCAAAAGCGGCAATATCTCGCGAACAGTTAGCGCAACTCCTAACAGTGCCGGAGCGGGGCAAGCGCTCTCAAGTGCAGAGCATCGTCAAGCAACCCTACTGCCGGATGCCAACTTTAAGCATTCGATCTGGAGCGATGACGGAACGTGATGCCTATCCTTTGGCATCCGACCCGCAAACGTGGATAGTCATTCTCTACGAAGGAGAGAGTTATGTGGGATATGGATTCAAACGTTCTTAACTGTGCCCTACCCACTTTGGTGATGCTGCTCTTCGTCACTGGGTGTACCCCAGAACCCGTGGAAGAACCACCCATTGAGGTGCAAATCTACCAGAACTGGGAGTTGCAACCGGGAGATGTTGTTGCAGGTTATGCCGTAAGGGGTGGTCTCGGCGATCTCTCGATCGCATTGCAGGGCAATACAATTTACGCTCCCTATGAGGGTCGGGTGCAGCCCTACAAAAAAGGCTGTGTGGTTTTCTCCAGCGCAGACGTACCGAATTATCTGTTGCGTCTGTGCGGCGTGAAAAAGCCACATTTTGGACCCCGCAGAGCAGGCGATGCGATCGCCACAGCTGACGCTTTAGAGTTCGCATTGCTCAACAAACGACCGGATGGTCTATGGGCATTGGTTGAACCTTCAAAGAAGATTCTGGAGCAAATGTTGCAGCCCCGTTAAACTGCTGCTGTTCGGTCGATAACAGCAGCAGTTTGAAAACAAGAGTGAACGCTAATATTGCAATCCTATTTGAGTTGTGAACAAGAAGAACACAGGAGTTCAGAAGTTCAGAAGTTCAGAAGTTCAGGAGAATCCTGAACCCTATTTATCGTGTTTGGTAATGGGTCATCGCTAATGGAAAGAAAGTTCTAATTACCCATTACCCATTACCCATTACCCATTACCCATTACCCATTACCTATCACCTATTACCTATTACCTATTACTTCCCAATTCATTGGTGAAACAGCCATGAAACACCATCTTAAAACCGCTATTAACGTTCTCGCCAGCTTGTTTGTCATGGTGTCAGGAACCATGCAAGCCGCTCAAGCGGAAGAGGTGTGGCTGGATTTTTCTGTGCCGGAGGCTGATGTCACACTCACGACTCCAGCACCGACAGCGTCAGTTTCTCAACCTTCGACCTTGAAGGCTGAACCATCAGTAGTTGGTGAAACTAGTCGAGCCTCTGTGCCTCAAATAGTCGTGGCTAACAGCACAGCAGCAAATGCCGTAAAGCGATCGCTCAAGGCGAGTGAGAATGCCGCTAAGCTCATCGCGCTGGATTTCAGTGTAGCGAATACAGATTCCGCGATCGCGCCCGTTGCCTCTGGAGTCTCGACCGAAACTGAGCCAAGTAACCTTGAGCTAAAGTCACCGCCTAGTACGATGCCCTCATTCCAACCTCCAACAACTTCAGCCATCGAAACCCCAGTTGCAAAGACACTCAGTAGTAAAACCACGAGCAAGCAACTGACGGCATTGAGGCACGCGATCGTTGGACAAGAGAGCGCTGAAAAATTCAACCTAATCAATCCACCTAGCAAAGCCTTGGGATACGCGCAAGGGATGCCTGAGATTATGTGTCCTTTAGGGTCTACAACCTCTAAGAGGAGAGAGCTTGATAACGGAGAAAATTTACACAACAATCCCAGACTTTGTGCTTTCCTGGATACAATTTCTTGGGCAGAGACAGGAAAAACTAACCGTTCTAGCAGCTACACTTACATTGTCTTTCGGGGAGCTTATGCCTTTAATAACTTCTCGACGCATCCTTTTGTAGGAACAGGACTTTCGCCAGATTCTAACTGTGCTTTCATCAAACGTTCTGGTAGGCGTGTTTGTAGTTCTGCTAGCGGGCGATATCAAATCATGGACTTCAACTTTCGGAAACTGAAATCGAGGGGATGGATGAGAGATTTTTCTCCTGATAATCAAGATTTGGCAGCGGTGTACCTTATCTATCAAAAAGGAGCATTAGAGGACGTTCTGGAAGGACGCTTTGAAAAAGCTGCCTGTAAAGCCGGTAGCATCTGGGCTAGTTTCCCTTGCAATTCGTACAGACAACCTCAAAAAACAATGACTCAACTGAAGGCAAGGTACAAAAAACAGTTCTCTCTGTATAGCAATTCTACTTGAGTTATGAACATCGCTTCAGCATGAACAGGACTTACGCAGAGCCTCTACAGGTAGGGTGGGCAATGCCCACCTTACTTAGTGCTATGTATAGGGTTTAAACATTCAAATTGCCTAATTCCTGATGAATAACAAACCACTCCAGGGACAATAGCATCATTTTCCCCTTAGGATATTTCTCATGTAACGTCCTGAAGGAAGGAATGACTGAAGACAGAGGCAAAGTCTACCTCGTGGGTGCTGGACCAGGGGATGTAGCCTACCTAACTGTAAGAGCGCAACAACTGCTGACTGAGGCAGAGGTATTGGTCTACGATGCGCTGGTTGATGCTCAGTTATTGCAGTTGGTGTCATCCGAGTGCCTTAAATTTGATGTGGGTAAGCGAGGTGGGAAGCCTAGTACTCCCCAAACTGAGATTGACCAGCTATTGGTGGAACAGTGTCAACGGGGTTTGCAGGTGGTACGGCTTAAAAGTGGCGATCCCTTTATTTTTGGTCGCACTAGCTCAGAAATTCAGGCATTAATCGCCGCTGGTTGTCCTTTCGAGGTGGTACCAGGGATTTCTTCAGCACTAGCAGCACCGTTGCTAGCCGGAATTCCCCTAACCGATCCGGTGATGAGCCGAGGTTTTGCGGTAGTAAGCGCCCATGAACCCGATGCCTTGGATTGGGAGGCCTTGGCACGGATTGACACTGTAGTACTTTTGATGGGTGGCACTCATCTGAGTGAAATTGTCCATCAGATGCAGCGACATGGGCGAGACTCCCACTCTTCACCCATCGCGATCATTCGCGCTTGTGGACGCCCCCAACAACAAGTTTGGATTGGCACCTTAGCCGATATTCTTGAGCAAACCACTGGCGTCTCCCTCTCACCCGTGGTGATTGTTATTGGTGAGGTGGTGAGACTGCGGGAGTATTTGCGATCGCCTTTTCAAGAGAAGCTTGTAGGTTCAATAGCAAACCTGCAACCTGTAACCTCTCCTAAAGTGCAACCTACAACCCAAATGCTGACTGGCAAAACCGTCTTAGTCACTCGCTCTGCTGGACAGTCCAGCCAATTTAGTGAACTCCTGCAACAGCAAGGCGCAAATGTCATTGAAATGCCTGCATTGGTCATTGGTCCCCCTTCAAGCTGGGAAGCATTAGATAATGCGATCGCTCATCTATCTGACTTCGATTGGTTGATTCTCACTTCTAGTAACGCCATTGATTACTTTTTTGAACGACTGCTTGCCCAAGGTAAAGATGCTCGTGCTTTAGGGGGTGTCAAAATTGCTGTGGTGGGTAAGAAAACAGCTACCAGCCTCAAGGCGCGAGGCTTACAGCCCGACTTTATCCCCCCAGATTTTGTAGCAGATTCCCTAATCGAACACTTCCCAGAGCCACTGGAGGGTAAAAAACTTTTATTTCCGAGAGTGGAAACTGGAGGAAGAGAAGTCTTAGTGCAGGAGATGACCGCGAAGGGGGCAGTGGTGACGGAGGTAGCGACGTATCAATCTGGATGCCCTGCACAAATAGCACCGGCGGCTCTGGATGCGTTGCAGAAGCAAAGGGTAGATGTTATCACCTTTGCCAGTTCCAAAACCGTTAAGTACTTTTGTCAACTCTTGGAGAAGGCTCTACCCGGAGATTCCGGACAATTCCCAACTCCTGAATTCCGACTCCAAAGAGTCTGTATCGCCTCAATTGGTCCTCAAACTTCTATTACCTGCCGTCAGCTGCTGGGGCGAGTAGATGTTGAAGCCCAGGAATATACCTTGGAAGGATTAACTGAGGCAATAGTGCGCTGGGCGGCAGACAAAAGTTGCACCTGACGCCTGACCCCTATTTTTATTGTCTCAGAATCACGTTAGTTGAGGCTGGGACGATTCTGGTGAAAGATGTCCGACTGCTCGTTTGACAAAACCCTGCAAAAAAGCTGTCCGTTGATTTTGCTGGAAAACCTTTTGCAGTTGCTGTTTTAATCGGTCAAGATTGAACGGTTGCCCAGTTGCGGCATTTTCGCTGTTCTCCTGCTCTTGGAAGTATTCGATGAGACTTAGACCTGCTAAGCGTGTCAGATAGGCAGCACTGACTCCCTGCACGGCTCCACCTGCCACGTAGGTGAAGGCATTGCTTTTGAGGATGCCTGCAATCGTTTGAGTGGAAAGCTCTACCAAACCGAGTTTAAGCATCAAACTGCCTAATGTTTTAGCGACGGACTGGGCTTGTTGAAGAGAAAACTTTTGCTGATAAATTTTCCCTAGGTCGATAACCAATTGAGCACTAATCGCGGCTGTTGCTATTAAATCTAGCGCCGGAACTGGGTTGGCAAAAGCAGCGGCAGCGGCAATCCACTGATATTGCTCGATGACCGGGAGGGCGCGATCGCGTCTTA
>DATNQP010000506.1:0-10510 GCA_036703965.1 Leptolyngbyaceae cyanobacterium | reverse complement strand
TTAGTCAGGTAATCGTCAGCACCGGCATTAAAACCTTCCACTTTATCTTGAGTTTGACCGAGAGCTGTCAACATCAACACTGGAATATCGGCAGTGCGCTCATCTCGACGCAGCCTTTGGCAGACGGTGAAGCCATCTACTTTGGGCAGCATCAAGTCGAGCATAATCAGGTCAGGCTGTAGTTGTAGGGCTAGTGCTTGACCCTTGATGCCATCTGCTGCTTGATTAACATCGTAACCAGCCATCTCCAGATTGATGGAGACTAATTCTGAAATTGCAGGGTCGTCGTCGATGACGAGTATCCGGGGCATCACCAAGGAGTATTTTAACTAAGTGTGTTTGTTAAAGTTCAATAAGAACTGTTATCAGGAAAATAAGAAGCTTTACCGATTATAAGCATTGATTCTAAATTATTTTTGAAGAAAATTGATGGATTCTGAACTTTCCGCAGTACTAGTTAACATTCGCAGGCACTTGGACTCTCATCAATATAGAATTCTCCCGTATTTCCGTCGCTGAGTCACTCCAGCCACAACTTAGAAGCGCTCGAAGAGGTACCATCCACTTGATGGCGAGATTTTAGCTCATCAATAAGTGCGATCGCTCACATCATGTTCGTCCTCAAACATCCGTCTATTTATGCCCCATCCTCTTTACACCCCTCCTTGGTCGCTTAGAAATGGTCTAGCAATGACCCTCTACACAGCGTTGAGGGCGGCACGTAATTGGGAAAAGACTACTACTGACCCAGAACCGTTTTACCAAGAGAAAATCTTTGCCGGTGCGGGGGGAGTACCAATTTTTGGTCTTGTTGCTATCCCTGAGAACCCCCGCAGCACTATTGTTGGCACCTATGGAATTACAGGCGATCTGGATAATCAATGGTTTCTAAGACTCTTAGGGCGCAAAGCATTTGCCCAGGGTTATGCAGTGGTTCTCTTTGACTGGCGTGCTCACGGTAAAACAGCTGACTTGTCACCGACGTTAACGTCTGATGGCTTGTATGAGGGAGAGGATTTTGTCCACATTGCTGCCGAGGCTAAGGCAATGGGTTGTCCAGCACCATTCTGGTTTACAGGATTCTCTCTGGGAGGGCAACTAGCGCTGTGGGCTATTAAAGCAGCACAGACCATTCCAACATGGGGGCAGGAACTAGGGCTACAAGAGTCAGATATTGGTGGCGGGGCGGTGATTTGTCCTAGTCTGGATTCCAACCGTTCCCTTTCCTATCTGGTCAAAGATGAATGGGGCAAGTATTTGGAACAAGCGATCGCGCGGCAACTGAAAAAACTCGCTTGGCGGATTCATCAGGCTCACCCTGAGGCAATAGACCCCACTGCTATTGAGAAAGCTAACAGTATATGGGGTTTCGATCACGAACTGGTGATTGAGAAATTGGGCTTCTCATCGGTGGAAGAGTACTACGACGCTAGTAGTGGTCTTTACCTGTTACCTCACCTCAAAAAACCGACTCTGATTCTATACGCTGCCGACGATCCGATGTTTGACCCAACAATTGTGCCTGACTTGCAAGCTGCCTGTGCTAGCAATCCGGCGATCGACTTAGTACTGACTGCTTATGGAGGTCATGTTGGCTATATCAGTAGTAAAGCGAGTCAACGTCAAGCTAAAGACCCTGATTGCTGGTGGGCATGGAACCGAGTTTTAGAGTGGTGCGATCGGCAAATGATTAAGCGATAAGTTATTAAGATTTTCTTATTCCACCCTAACTGGTATAGCAGTCGCCAAGGCAACTCTTGACTCTCGCCAAATACTGAAACCTTAACCCCTCAATATGCATCCCTTCTGCCAGGTCACTGAGCGTGTCGAAGTGCTGCCCTCTGCCCTCTGCCTTTTGCTATATCTGACACCCAGACAGGGGGATAACCGCCGCTAAACTCTCCGCGTCGCCGCGTCTCCCCCTCTCCGCGTCCAGTATTACGTTTGATCGCAACTTGGTATCACCACTGGGGTGCGGTTGCCATCAACATTTCTGCTGTCTTACTGTTCAAAGGTCTGGAGAAAAAGTATCCTTGACCATGTTCGCATTGCAGCATCCTGAGTTGTGCCAACTGCTCTGCTGTTTCTATCCCTTCAGCAATCACATCCATACCCAGGTTGTGAGCTAGGGTGATGATCGCTTGGACAATCTCTGCGTTCTCGCCATTATCTGTCATCTCGCTGACAAAGGAGCGGTCAATTTTCAAGGTATTGATTGGGAACTGGTGCAGGCGGCTCAATGA
The DNA here is from genome assembly GCA_036703965.1 of Leptolyngbyaceae cyanobacterium. Lineage (GTDB taxonomy): Bacteria > Cyanobacteriota > Cyanobacteriia > Cyanobacteriales > Coleofasciculaceae > DATNQP01. The sequence goes on along the minus strand of DATNQP010000506.1, from coordinate 8,267 downwards.
TGAATAACCAGTGCCAAAGTCATCAATGCATAATTGAATTTTTAGAACCTTGAGTTGCTCAAGGAGGGCGGCGGCAGAGTCAGCATTTTGCATAATGCCGCTTTCAGTGATTTCTAGCTTTAAACTGCCTGGAGATAAGCCGGTTTCCTTGAGAGTTTGGTCAATTTGCTCAACTAAATCGGGTTGTGAAAATTGTTTGCCCGAAAGATTCACACTGATGGTCAAGGGTGGATGGCTCCGAAATTGCTGCTGCCATTGCCGCAGCTGATAGCAGGACTCGCGGAGTACCCACTGACCAATGGGGATAATTAGTCCCGTTTCTTCTGCTACTGGGATGAATTCTGCGGGAGAAATCAGTCCCTGTTCGGGGTGCTGCCAGCGGACTAGCGCCTCAAACCAAACAATCTTGCCAGTTGTTAGTGACACAATCGGCTGGTAGTAAACCTGAAGTTCCTGCCGCTCAATGGCCCAACGCAGCTCGGTTTCCAACTGCAACAGCGCCACGGCGCAGTTATACATGGCGGTGTCAAACACGGCATGGCGTGCCTTGCCATGCTCCTTGGCGCGATACATCGCTGTATCTGCATCGCGCAGGAGTTCTTCGGGTCGGTCGTAACCTGTTGCACTTAAGGCAATGCCAATGCTGGCAGTGGTAAACACCTCATACCCGTTCAAGTTGAAGGGCAACTTCAGCGCTTGGTGGATATGCTCAGCAACAGCTGTCGCTTCGCTAACATCTCTGATATCGTCAAGTAGGATGGTGAACTCGTCTCCCCCCAGCCGTGCCAACTCATCACTAGGACGCAAGCAGGTCTCTAAGCGGCGGGCGATCGCAATTAGCAGTTGATCGCCAACCATGTGTCCCAGGCTGTCGTTAACAACCTTGAAGCGGTCGAAGTCGAGGAAAAGGACAGAAAATAAGTAGTCTTTGCGCCGTTTTGCACGCAGGATCGCATACTTCAGTCTGTCCATAAACAAAGCCCGATTTGGTAACCCTGTCAATGCATCGTGGAAGGCATCGTAGAGTAACTGATCTTCCATCCGTTTGCGCTCGGTGATGTCGGTGTCGATTCCATCGATCCGGATTAAAGTCCCGTCAGAAGTGTAAACCAATCTGCTTCGGTCATAAAGCCAGCGCACTTCACCGTTGGGTCGCACAATCCGATATTCCATTTCTATGCTGCCCTTTTCCTTAAGGGCTTCCATTTGGCTCACTACCCGCTCTTTGTCCTCTGGGTGAATGACTTCAAACCAGAGTTTCGAGTTCTCCAAAAATTCCGACACAGGGCGACCATAAACGTTCTCAGTTGCTGGGTTGAGGTAAAGCATCTCGAAGGTGTTGACTGAAGCCGACCACACAACATCGTCGAGGGAACTCAAAATACTATTGAGCCGTTGTTCGCTCTGGCGTAACGCCTCCAGAGCCTGCTGGCGCTGAGTGATATCGGTTTGGATGCCGACAAAGTGGGTTAAATATCCTTCTATATCAAATACAGGGGAAACATAGAGTTCATTCCAGAAGCGGCTACCATCTTTGCGATAATTCTGTAAGATAACGTGACACTCTCTCTGCTCTTGAATGGCGGCTCGTAGCTCAGTAACTACTGATGGGTCTGTGTCAGTGCCTTGCAAGAAACGACAGTTGTGACCCACAACATCCTCAACCGTATAGCCTGTAATAGATTCAAAAGCGGGATTGACATAAATAACGGGGTTATCTGGCTGATTGGCATCTGTAATGACAATGCCGTTACTACTAGACGCGACCGTCCGCTCCATCAAATGGAGGCGTACCTCTGACTGCTTGCGTTCAATTGCCGTAGCCAGCACATTGGCAACCGCCTCAAGGAAATGAATATCTTCTTGAGTAAAGGTTCGCTGTGTGGTTGCATACGCACCCAAGACGCCAAAGGGTTGCTCCTGTCCAGGAATAATCACACTGATACCGCTGACACAGGAGTGATTGTGTAGCAGTGGTGGTCCACTGAATCGCGTTTCTATGCGAAAATCCTCTACAATCACCGGCTCCCTAGTCAGGAGGGTATAGCCTACCTGGGAATGGGCTTGCGCTCCCACGAGCGCATAACCCACAAGCCCTTTGTTCCAACCCACGCCCGCCCGCAGCAAGAAAACATTGCCATTCGGCAGCAGTTCTAAGATTTTGCTGTACTTGACTTCAAGGGTTTGAGCAATTAGGGTCACCGCTTCATTCATTAGAGTGCTGAGGTCGGTGCCTGCCAGCGCCCGTTGCCCCAATTGAGCTACAGCTGCTTGCTGACGAGCATGGACTCTGAGTTCTGCCTCCGCCTGTTTGCCTAAGCGAAGCTTGTCGTAGACATCGCTGATATTTGTTAATACACAAAGAGCAGCTTGTTGCCTTTCATAAGTAATCAATCTCGCTGAAACAAGGGCATCAAAACTATCTCCATTAATCTTTTTCATTCGTAGCTCATAATTAGTTAAATACCCTTGGCTTTGAATTTCGCTAATTAACTGATTCCACTCATCAGGATGGGTGTGAAAATCTAAAGCTATTTCATCCAGCGTTTTTTCATCAGAAATTCCAAAAAAAGGGTTTACAAGTTTATTCTTAAATAAGACTTTCCCACTTCCTGGGCTTGTAAGTAAAATAGGAGTTGGAGTTAATAGTAATAATGAGCGGAGCAATCCTTCATAGCTTTTTAGCTCTTCTTTTGCCTGCTTGTACTCCTCTATTTCTTCGCAAAGCTGCCTGTTGACCTCTCCTAACGCATTAGTGGGTTCCGCGACCGGCATTTCCAGTTCATTATCATCTCCGTTTGTAACCTGCTTGGTTTTCTTGAGGACAACAAGCGGCAGAAGCCCTTGCCAGAGGGTGATGAAAAGGAGAGCGAATCCGACGAGGTATGCCATCATTTCCAAGATTACCTGATAAATCGTATCACTGGTAATTGGATATGTTCCGATAAAGACTTTCAGTATTCTCAATGACCCCACCAGGGCAAAGGCATCTTGTTAATAAAAGGTAATTTTTTCTCAATAATTTTCCTGTTTTTATACTTAAGGTGACTTCTTGAACACGATACTCCACATCTGCTATGACGTAACCTCAAGAAATATACTTGTGTAGGATTCAGGAAAATAGATGCATTTGCCCTGAGCAAGACTTCAGTTCTACATAAAGCTGAAAGCCTCAGAAAAACGTTTCGTTTTTGAGATTTTATCCCGTAAAGCCAACGTTTTCTAGACTAAACTTAGATAGGAAATATTAAGAATAGTCTAATCTGGGAAAGCTTATGTTCAGCTTCCCTAGAGTTAACGAGAGCGTTTCTTAGCTTTCTCGGTAGCAAGCACCTCTAGAAGGTACGGTAGGGATGCTGTTAGCCAAATGCCTCACTTCGCAGAGGCAATAGGTTAGGCTAACGTAAACGCCTTATAAACTTGTTACTAGCTTCTCTCCTACAAATAAGTAAGTAGCCCACTCCGTAAGCCCTAGTAGGCGTTAACGATGAGAGAGCTGAAAGATAGGCAAGTTTGTAAGACAAATGTAAACCCTGTAATACAGTATTACCATACTATGGCAACCGGCTCACTGTCAGCAACAAAATGCAGTGAGCTTAATCGAGTCTTTAAAAAGTGTCTGAGTTAACCTGAGAGTGCTTTAAACTCAATCGTTGGTTAATATTTCGTTACACCAGTTACCCTATACTGGAATATAAACTCATCCCTCTGCGGCGGTTCTCCTCCTCCTTGGGCATGAGCTATCGGTCAAATTCCTAATGTAAATTGGGAGATAGCTGCTGCTTAATAAGCTTCTGTTATTTAGTGTAAGGACAATCCAGGTAAAGGTGGAGAATTGCTAATTTTTTGCCAATATGTCTAAAAATTACCAGCAAAGCCGCCCATCGCGTTTACCCTCAGCCACAAAACCCATTTTCTCTCATAGTTCTAAAATGAGAGGCTCTAAGCGAAATTTTAGACGAACCTTAAAATACTTGTACTGGCGTTTAGTCCGTCTACAAGGACGACCAGAAACCTTAGCGCGAGGCTTAGCCTGTGGTGTATTCGCTGGGTTGTTTCCCTTCTTTGGCTCCCAGACCCTTCTGGCAATTTTGCTGGCAGTTCTCTTTCGAGGCAATAAAATCCTAGCGGCGGTTGGACCTTGGATTAGCAATCCTTTGACTTCTGTGCCAATTTATGCGTTCAACTTCCATGTCGGGAAATGGCTGCTAAGCGATCGCACTCCCAGCGATCTAAGCTTTCAGTCTTGGGAGGATGTGAAGGAGTTGGGGTTAGAAATCCTCTGGCCGCTTTTTGTCGGCTGCGTTGCTGTCGGGTCAGTCTTTGCAATTTTTAGTTATTTCGTGGGGTTGTGGCTGATTCAGCGAGTTCGCGCCTCCAATCAGCAGCGCTATCGGCGGAAACGGTTGAAACATTTGCACCAGCGATATCCTGAACGGTACTAGCTAGGGGCTAGGGATAGCTACTCAGTCAGCTAGCCTCTCCCTCCCTCGCTTCTAGTGCGATCGCTTATCCAGGCAGCAAGAAGGCAAAGTAATTTTAATTGCTCATCTATCTACAAGCCGTTAGGGTCAAAATTAGGCGGGAAAATAAAGACTTCTTTTCCCTGTAGTTTGGCTTGATAGTAAAGCTTAATTCCTTTCTCTAATTGACAGAATTTAATGGGAATCCATCTACTGTGGTAGTAGTAGATCACAATTCGGTTGGCTAGGTACTCTTGTAATGGAAGTGGAACCTGCCAGGGTGGATTCATGATAGGTAAGCTTTGAATGTATAGACATTTACCTTTCTTGAAAACCAGAAAAACAACAACCCTCTACAGAAGTATTCTTTTTTGCAGAAAGGTTGTATGTGCAAAATCGAGAGCGCTACGTTAATTTTGTTGATTTCGGTAGGAATTACTATGTATAGCAATCGCCACATAGGTTAGGACGCAGCGGAAGCGCAAAACTCCTTATCTGTTAGCATTTGACGCCTAACACCTAACACCTAACACCTGACACCTGCTATATGTAGCATTTAACGTGCTGCTGCTGCGATAATCAATACTCCTAGGTCTGAGAAGCAACGAACCCTGTCAGGCCTACCGCTCTAGCTTGACCTCAAAATATTTTTGAAACTCCGCTAACCTTCGGTATCCTGTATTGCTCGTGTAGTGGGAGCTTCGCGGAAGCGATCGCCCCCAGAACTATTTACTCAGTTAAGCAGGGGAGGAGGTTGGGGGGTTAGTTTTTTTTATGTTGAATTGGTGTTCTAGTTGGCATCAGTGACGACGGGATTGAACAGCAGACGACACCGTCGAGCTAGTTTGAGACAAACTCCAATCGGGTCTTAAATTTTTAGCTTGACGCAGATAAGGATGGTAAATCTTAACCTTTGATGCTGGCGTGTTGATCTGGATCAAAAACCGGATACAGCGCTCTAGGCTACCCTCGACGTGCATCTGTTGTACATCTAGTAAAGCAACATTATCCCAGTGGGGACGCTCTCGCGCGATCGCGGCAGGAAAGATTGCGTCTAAATCACGGGTCATCGTAAAGACAGCACTGATAATGTCGTCGTGGTCGATTTGATTGTGCGTTTCCAGTTCGTCCAGCAGTTCTGTTACTGCCTCTCGAATAGACTCAACCGTGTTTTCTGAGGCAGTCGTTGCCCCGCGAATCGCCCGAACTCTCCACTCCACCGCTTGCATCCTCCATATTTCCATTTTGGATTGCCCCCTTGTGCAAGGGGGCAGGGGGTTGGGTTTTGGATTTCAGAACCCTCTAAAATCTAAAACCATCATTCCCCTTAGGGTCGATATAGCCACAAAGGCTGACCACTAGTAGACAGTTCAAATTCTACCCAATCTAACCCAGCCGAAAGCCCTGATGCCATCCGAATCCTGCTTGCGGGTAGCAGACGGTTCAAGAGGGATTTGGGTTCCTCAATGGTGTAACACTTGGTTTTCTCGGGGTCAAGACCCGCCAGTTCTGCTGCCCAGCGACGGGCATCTTCTTCAGTTCCCAGCCGGTCAACAACACCTAGTTCTAAAGCTTGCTGACCCGTGAAAATGCGACCATCAGCAAAGCTTCTCACCGTTTCTACGGCTAATTTGCGACCCTCGGCAACCGTTTGGACAAACTGGTGATAACTTGTATCAATGAGTTCTTGAAGAATATTCTTCTCCGGCTCTGTCAGTTCACGGTCGAAAGCCAGAATGTCTTTATAAGGACCAGACTTAATAACTTTGAAGGAAACCCCGATTTTCTCCAACAGACGTTCCAGGTTATTTCCTCGGAGAATCACACCAATACTGCCAGTAATCGTACCGGGGTTCGCCATGATGTGATGAGCGCCCACTCCGATATAAACTCCCCCCGATGCAGAGATATTGCCAAAGCTAGCAACAATCTTCACCTTTTCCCGCAGACGCACCAGCGCACTGTAAATTTCTTGGGAATCGCCAACAGTGCCACCAGGACTGTCAATCCGCAAGAGTAAGGCAGGAAACTTCTTTTCTTCAACCGTTTTAAGGGCGTCTATAACCCGTTTACGGGTGGCAGCCGCGATCGCACCATTAATTTCAATTCGAGCAATTTGTTTACGAGACTTGGGCTTAAAAGGCCAGGGCATGAGTTATTAAATCGTTTTGAGTTAACTAGGTTAAGCCTAACCATCTGTAGGCTAGATATTAATCTAGTTTGCACGATCTACGTCTATTTAGCTTCATCGCTTCGCCAGTGGTAGATTCGTTTGAGCAAAATGGGAATCCTCCCCTGCCCCCTGTCCCCTGTCCCCTGTCCCCTAACCCCAGCCCCAGTCCCCAAAACGACAAGTTGTATTTCCGGAATCAACTGGAGTTCTATGCAAAAATCGAGTAGGTCGTCGCTGCGAAGAAAACATTCCTTTGGGGAAATGGCATGAACCTGGGTCTCGGACAAACACTCGGTGGACGCTACAACATCATCACTCAACTCGGACAAGGTGGTTTTGGGACGACATTCATCGCCCAAGACCAACACCTTCCTGGTAACCACCAGTGTGTCGTTAAGCAACTGAAGCCTCAAGCCACTGACCCCTTAACCTTGCAGACAGCAAGGCGTCTGTTTGATACCGAAGCAAAAATCCTGCACCAGTTGGGAACTCACCCTCAAATTCCCCAGCTTTTTGCCTACTTTGAGGAAAATCAAGAATTCTATCTGGTGCAGGAACTGATTGAAGGTGATGACCTCAGCAAAGAGCTAACACCGGGACATCAACTAAGTGAAGGCCAGGTTATTTCCCTATTACAGGACATCCTAGAAATTTTAGAGTTTGTTCATCAGCACAATGTTATTCACCGCGACATCAATCCGCGAAACATAATCCGGCGTAAGAAAGATGGGAAGTTGATTTTGATTGATTTTGGTGCCGTCAAACAAGTCAGCACTCAGGTTCTCAAAGGCGGGAAGACAAGCTTCACAATTGCGATTGGCACTCCTGGCTATCGACCCAGCGAACAAGCTAATGGCAACCCTAAACTAAGCAGTGATATCTATGGTGTAGGAATGGTGGGAATTCAAGCCCTGACTGGCATAATTCCTGACCAACTACCAACAAACCCTGACACGGGTGAAATCAGCTGGCATGAACACACATCAGTTAGTCCTGAATTTGCACAAGTATTAGATAAGATGGTGCGCTACGACTTCCGAGAGCGCTACCAGTCGGCAACTTCTGCCTTACAAGCTCTCAAGGATTTGACTAATGTTGCCAATACCACAGTAGCCTTACCGGCTGCCTCATCTCCAAAACCTTTGGTTACTAGACCAAAATTCTCCAAAGCCCTACTTTACAAGATTTTAATCTCAATCGGTGTCCTCGGCTTAGGCATTGCGGCAACAATTTTGATAGTCCATTTTATCAGGTCTAATAATGCAACTGATTTGTATAATCGAGGCCAAACTCTCTTAGAGTTGAAGCGGTATAAAGATGCACTTGATTCTTATAATCGTGCTGTTGAAATTAGACCCGAATATGCTGAGGCTTGGAAGGGTCAAGGCAATACTCTTTTACAGTTGAAGCGCTATGAAGATGCGCTCAATGCCTACGACAAGGCGATTCAAATCCAGCCGGATTATCGGGAAGCGTGGACAGGTCGAGGGGCAGCACTCGCTCAGTTAGAGCAGTATGAAGAAGCAATTAATTCGTTTGATACAGCCCTTAAAATCAAGCCTGACGATTTTGAAACCTGGAATGAGCGAGGTGATTTGCAGATTAAGCTAAAGCAATATTCTGAAGCGATC
>DATNQP010000505.1:0-8150 GCA_036703965.1 Leptolyngbyaceae cyanobacterium | reverse complement strand
ACGACACCTTCAAGCAAGGCTGTTGCTGCTAAAACGCCAGTAGGTTCAACAACAATTTTCAGGCGTTCCCACAAGAAAAACATAGTGCGGAGAATCGCTTCTTCAGAAACGGCTACCATGTCATCGACATAATGTAGCACCAGTGGAAAAGTTAGTTGCCCAAGGCTTGGGGTGCGGGCACCATCAGCAATCGTATCGGGATTGTGAACGGTTTGCAGCGTTTTGGTATAAAAAGAACGTGTGGCATCATCTGCTTGTGCTGGTTCTACCCCAATGACGCGGCAACTGGGGGAGAGGGTTGTTGTTGCGTTAGCGAAGCGCTGCGCCTTAGCGCTGATCGCACATCCTGACAATAATCCACCACCACCACAACAAACAAGCAGCATATCTAGCTCACCGACTTCTTCAATAAGTTCTTTGGCAGTGGTACCTTGTCCTGCTACGATGTGCGGATGATCGTAGGGGTGAATCAAGGTGAGTTTGCGATCGCTTGCCAGCTTCTTTGCCAATTCTTCCCGTTTCACTTCGGCGCGGTCAAACAGAATCACCTCAGCCCCATAGCCACGAGTTGCTGCTTGCTTAACTTCTGGCGCATCCTGCGGCATAACAACTGTAGTGGGAATACCCAAAAGTTGTCCGGCGAGTGCCAGGGCTTGTCCATGATTCCCAGAAGACATTGTGAGGACACCCTGCTGTTTTTGTTCTTCAGATAGCTGTGTGAGGGCGTTGTATGCACCTCGAAACTTAAAAGAACCGGTACGCTGGAAGTTTTCGCACTTGAAGAAAACTTGAGAGTTTGTGCGTTCATTGACTGTTCGAGAAGTTAGAACTGGCGTCCGATGAGCAACACCAGCAAGGCGTCTAGCTGCTGCTTCAATGTCGGCATAGGTGACGGGAAAGGACTGCGCTTCAGTGGTAGTAGATGCTGTAGAGGTCATCGTTGGTAAAAACTTAGAGAAATTTCTCTCTAGTCAATGAATTTGGATCATCGTTAAATAGCGATGGTTCAAGTGGATTTCTTCAGGACTCCCACCGTAAGCCCTATGAGCCATGACTAATTCAACCACTTTCATCGTAGTCCCGGCAATGATTGGTACATTGCGCTCATCGAGTTCCACTTATTTATGCTCGGTTTTTGTGAGGCTCATAGTTCTTGTTGATTTCATCAAGAGATATCAACGAATAACACACCAAAGAAGTACGCCGCTATCGGGATGAATTTGTTTAGCTGACATCTTACAGTGGCGCAATTCCCCCCAGGGATTCAAGTTTGTGGGGGATGTGCGGCAAGCCTAAGAGTACTAAAAGAGCTGAGCTATAAGGAAGGCATGAGCATGACTCGAAAAACAACAAGACGTACTTTTTTGACGACGAGTGTTGCTATTGCTGGTGGAATTATTGGAGGTGCAGCCTTGAAACAAAATCTTACCTCTGCGTCACTAGACCAGCCGCCAAGCACAACAGCTATGCCAGAACGAGAGTTAGGCAACACTGGCATCCGTGTCCCAATCCTGGGTTTGGGCGGTGCAGGACAAACCCCCTTATCCTGGGATAACCATGAGCGCGACGCCGTGGCACTCGTCCAGCGTGCTTTGGAATTGGGTATCCGATACTTTGATACAGCATCCAGTTATGGACCGAGTGAAGATTACTTGGGGAAAGTGCTGCCAGCGCACCGAGATCAGGTGTTTCTGGCAAGTAAGACAGCACAACGCGATCGCGATGGAGTATGGAGGGAATTAGAGCGATCGCTAAAACGCCTCAACACCAATTACATCGACCTCTGGCAACTGCACCACGTCTCATTTAAGGAAGAACTCGACAAAATCTTCAGTAAAGACGGCGCAATTCAAGCCTTAGAACAAGCAAAAGAGCAGAAACTTGTACGATTCGGTGGTATCACCGGACACCACGAGCCAGATATCATCGCTGAAGGGTTGCGTCGATATCCCTTCGATACCACACTCATCGCCATCAATGCCGCAGACAAACATCATCCCCGTCCCTTTATCCCCACCGTGCTGCCAGTAGCACGTCAGAAGGGAGTCGGCGTCATTGCCATGAAAGTTCCTGCCTATGGGCGTCTCTTCAAACCAGGAGTTTTAGACGGCATGCACCAAGCAATGGGATATACCCTATCCCAGCCTGGAGTGCATTGTTGTGTGATTGCCGCTGAAACTGTCGCCCAGCTAGAGTCTAATGTAGAAGTAGCACGAGCATTCCAGCCACTTAATGAAGCATCCTTGGCAGAAATCGAGCAGCGCACGGTCGCTTCTTGGCAAGACAACACCTTCTTTCGTGCCTGGACTTAGAAAGGGTTGAAGATTAGAACGTTGAAAGTTGAAATTAAATAAACAAAAAGCCTGCCTAGGCAGGCTTTTGCCTGTTATTCGGGAATATTGCTACATTCCCTAGCAACCTCAACTTCTACCGAAACATACTACTCACAGAAGTGTCTTCATGAATACGCCAGATTGTTTCGCCCAGCAAGTTGGCTACTGAAAGCACTGTTAGCTGTTGAAAACGGCTGGCTTCGGGAACCGGAATTGTATTGGTCACAATCACCTCTTCAAACACCCCACTCGATAGACGTTCTACGGCGGGTGGCGAAAAAACAGCATGGGTGGCGCAGGCATAGACTTGACGAGCGCCCTCTTCACGCAGTATCCTTGCTCCTTCAGAAATGGTGCCACCCGTGTCAATCATGTCGTCTACCAGCACCGCTGTTTTGCCCTTGACATCCCCGATGACATTCATCACTTCTGCAACATTGTGCGCTTGTCGTCGCTTGTCGATAATTGCCAATGGGGCATCATTTAGCTTTTTGGCAAACGCCCTAGCTCTGGCAACACCACCAACATCCGGTGAAACGACAACAATGTCAGATAGTTGCTTACTCGCCAGGTAGTTTAGCAGCACGGGTGAGCCGTAGACATGGTCAAAGGGAATGTCAAAGTAGCCCTGAATTTGGGCTGAGTGTAAATCCATTGCCAAGATCCGATTGGCACCCGCCTCGGTAATCAGGTTAGCAACCAGCTTCGCCGTAATCGACTCACGTCCAGCTGTCTTGCGGTCTGCCCTGGCATAACCATAGTAGGGGATGACTGCGGTAACTTGCCGCGCTGAAGCACGACGGCAGGCATCAACCATAATCAGTAATTCCATCAGGTGAGCATTCACCGGTTGGCAAGTTGGCTGAATCAAGTAAACATCACAGCCACGAATTGATTCTTGAATTTGGATGTATAACTCTCCATCCGCAAACCGCTTGCGAACCATCGGTCCCAAGTCCATGCCAAGATAGCGAGCCACTTCCTGAGAAAGGGGAACATTAGCAGAACCAGAAAACAGTCGGAGACGATTGTTGTCCGCAATTGGCGGTAACGTGGGCTGAAGCGTTAAAGTTGCAGAACGGCTCACAGCAAACCCTCGAAGCTCTTATTTCATCGCAATATTAACATTCTAGATCGTAAACGTTTCAATATTTATCAACAATTTATACAAATGAGTACAAATCAATAGTAGGAAAAATGACCTTATGACTCTTCTCTACGTAAAAATACTAGGTAAGGATGATTTCGGTATCTAAAACTATCGCTTACTCAAAAAAACAGAGACAAGCGCTGAAGTATAACACAGGCTCAATTAAACGAATTCGTGGCTGAGCGTGACCTTAAATTAAACTTAAACAACTTAAACCTTTAGATAGAGGTCTTTGATTCTATTGCAAGCCCAAAACAAATGTAAAGACTAAATCAAGTTTTCATTACAAAAATAAATAAAATTGAAGATATCAGTAGACGGTAGACGCAGAATCCTGAAACAGCAAGAAAAGAACCAGTAATTACAAAATTATTTTTTTAGCATTTCAAGGATAAAAAAAAGTAAACCTAGATTGAAAACAATATCGGGTCATTGTCTAAAAATGAATAAGTTACAAAAGTAATATTTATAGATTTAATAGCGAATTTTCAGAAATATTCGCAGAAATACACTATTGGCACTTGCTTTCCTTCACGATACTCTAAAGAAGTGAAGGCAGCTTGCTGCTTTCGCCGTGACAGAAAACCAGGTGTTAGACATCCTTCCTTTTTTCGCAACAACTGATTGACACGCTCATGGAACCACCAATTGCCTCTGGAACTATTCTGCAAAATCGCTACCACCTGCTCAGTGTTCTGGGTCAAGGCGGATTTGGTCGGACTTACCTAGCAGAAGACCAAGGGCGCTTCAAGGAACTTTGTGCCCTCAAGGAATTGATTCCTCCTCAGACAGGAGCTTATGCCTTGGAGAAGTCCAAGGAACTGTTCCAACGAGAGGCAACAACGCTCTATCAAATTAAACACCCGCAAGTTCCAGAGTTCCGAGCGACGTTTGAGCAGGATGGGCGGCTGTTTTTGGTGCAGGACTATGTGGAAGGGAAAACCTATCGCGAGCTGCTCAACGAGAGAAAAGCTCAGACTTATATTCAACCTGATAATCAGAACGTAGGACAACCAGCACCCACCAGAAATGTCCCAACGAACTCTGGAGTCTTCTCAGAAGCAGAAGTAAGGCAGCTGCTTGAGCAGTTATTGCCGGTGTTAGACCACATCCACAGCAAGGGCATTATTCACCGGGATATTACACCTGATAATATTATTTTGCGAAACACGGACCGTCTGCCAGTGTTGATTGACTTTGGCGTGGTTAAGGAGCTGGCAACCCGTTTTCTTGCCCCCAATGCATCAGCACCGTTAACAACTGTGGGGAAAGTGGGTTATGCCCCCAGCGAACAAATCCAGACGGGTAGAGCTTATCCCAGTAGTGACCTCTATTCCTTAGCCGTTACAGCGGTAGTAATACTGACCGGCAAAGAGCCGCAAGCACTGTTTGATGATAATCAACTGACTTGGAACTGGGCGCGGTGGGTTAGAGTTAGCGATCAATTGGCTTATGCCTTGAACCGGATGCTGAGTTACAGACCAGGCGATCGCTACCAATCCGCACTGGAAGTTCTGCAAGCACTCCAATCTCCAAACCCAACCCCTCAACAGCCTATACCCAACCCCCCACCTCCCCAACGACCCGACCCAAATGTATCGCAAGTGGCGACGATGGCTGTGGGACGCCGTCCCGAAGCAGAAAGTTCGAGTGCCAGAACTCCAGGACGACCCGGTCCTGTGATTCCTGAACCTACCAGTAATTCAATGTGGGATAATCCTTGGGCAGTCGTTGGCATTGGTACGGGACTGGCATTGGTAGCAGGGCTTGGCTCTTGGGCACTTGTCAGTAATCTCAATAAAGAGGACCCTGAGGTATCTGCAACACCTACTGTTACCCTTAGTGAAACACCCACTCCCACTATTTCAGAAACCCTAAGCCCAAGCCCAAGCCCAACGCCAACGCCAACGCCAACGCCAACGCCAAGCGCAAGCCCAACGCCGACTCAACCTACCACCTATAGTCAGCGATTGGATCTACCCCCCGGTCAAGCCATCTCAAGATCGGGAAATATAAAGGCGAACTCAATCATTAGCTACATTATCCGAGGCGAACAAGACCAACAGCTCACAGCCTCTATTCCTAGTGAAGGCGTATTGATGACTGTGATCGGACCCGATCAAAAACCAGTTGGCAATCGGGCGAGGCGGGTGCAGCAATGGCAAGGAACGCTTCCCTACACTGGCAATTACACGATTCAACTGAGTCCAGTCCAAGGTCTGTCGGATAGCGATTACAAGCTAGAGCTTAGCTTAGCTAACGCACCATCCCCGTCCCCTTCACCATCCCCGTCCCCCTCACCATCCCCATCCCCCTCACCGACGCCGCAATTCGATACAGAACAGGTCAACCCGGCAAATGCTCAAAACGCTTTGGAACTGCGCGGTCAAAGCAGCCCACTGAGGATTAAGCGCTATTCAGTCAATCTTCAAAAGGGACAGGAGTTAGGGGTAGAAGTTAACCAAGGAGACGTCGCTTTAGATATCCTCGATCCCAATGGTCAGCTAGTGCGAGGTGCATCGGGTGTTCAGCAATGGACAGATAAGGTTCCTAGCACAGGAGAGTATAAGATTAATGTGATTGCCCAAAAGCCGACCGACTTTACGGTAAATATTAGTGTTGGGAACTCACAGTGATTAAGCTTTGAACGTACTACTGATTACTGGCACCAACACAGAGACAGGCAAAACGGTTTTGACTTGTGCTCTAGCCGCCTACTGGCAGACTTACCGTCCTCAAAAAACTCTGGGGATTTTCAAGCCGATTCAAACGGGGAGTAGCGATCGCATTAACGGGATTTCTGACAGATCTGAGTCCATTTCCCTAACAGATCGCGATTTGTACCAAAAGCTATTTGACCTCAACCAATCCCCAGAAGAAATCGCACCGTTGCACTTTCAGACGCCTGTAGCCCCGCCTGTGGCAGCAGAACGGGAAGGACGCACAATTGACCTAGGGCTGGTTTGGCAGGCATTTAATGCCCTGCGACAGCAACGCCAGTTAGTACTGGTTGAAGCTCTGGGAGGACTCGGCTCACCCCTAACTCATGAACTGACTGTGGCAGATTTGGCAAGGGATTGGCATCTGCCGGTAGTGTTGGTGGTACCCGTGCAACTGGGTGCGATCGCGCAAGCTGTCGCTAATGTTGCTCTGGCACGTCAGTCAGGTGTCCATCTCAAAGGGATTGTCCTGAATTGCGTCCAGTCTTGTTCAGACCAAGACATAGCTGACTGGACGCCAGTTGAGCTGATTCAATCCTTGACAAACATCCCAGTCTTAGGCTGCTTGCCCTATCTAACTGATCCAACCGATCTCGCAAAACTGGCTCAAGTTGCCTCAAATCTAGACTTAGAGCAATTACTGCCCCTTTAGACAGGAAAGCGATCGTGTTAACTTGAAAAAAGCATGATGCCTCAATGTGCTTTAAATGGGTACTAATCAGCAGTGAGTAATCCTAACAAGAATTCTTAAATCAGTTGCTAGAACTGGATCAGGTCCGTGACGTTTAAACAAATGCTTTGCGTTTAATTTTTAGAAATAATTGATGCTAGAGATGTAGTTGAAATTTTAGCAAGAGATTCACATGATGACGCCTACAGTTCAGCTGGGAGGCGTCTTTAAATCCCAAATGTCTTTGTAATGAGAAGGAAAAAATGGTTTCTACATTCCCGAACTCCCATTCTGTTGATCAATCTCAGATTAGACTCAATATTCGAGCCTTACAGCCTCAGTTGGTGGAATGGCGCAGGCGTCTGCATCAGCGACCAGAACTGGGCTTTCAAGAACAGCTGACCGCTCAATTAATTGCCCAGAAATTGAAGGAATGGGGAATTGACCATCACATCGGTATTGCGAAGACGGGTATTGTTGCCACGATCGCTGGCAACAAGAAAGGACCCGTACTGGCGATTCGGGCAGATATGGATGCTCTGCCAATTCAAGAACAAAACGATGTCCCTTATCGGTCACAGCACGATGGTATTATGCATGCTTGCGGTCATGATGGGCATACTGCGATCGCGCTCGGCACTGCCCACTATCTTTCGCAACACCGAGAAGACTTCGCCGGTACTGTAAAAATCATCTTTCAACCCGCTGAGGAAGGACCAGGCGGGGCAAAGCCAATGATTGAAGAGGGCGTGTTGAAAAATCCTGATGTAGACGCAATTATTGGTCTGCATCTGTGGAACAATCTCCCCCTTGGTACAGTCGGTGTCCGTAGTGGTGCATTAATGGCAGCGGTAGAGTGCTTTCGTTGCACGATATTGGGGAAAGGGGGACATGGTGCTATGCCCCACCAAACGGTTGATTCAGTCGTCGTCAGCGCCCAAGTCGTTAATGCCTTACAGACGATTGTGGCTCGCAACGTTGACCCCATTGAGTCAGCTGTTGTGACTGTTGGTGAACTCCATGCAGGTACAGCCCTCAATGTAATTGCCGATACAGCACGAATGAGTGGCACAGTACGGTACTTCAATCCTAGGATGGAAGGATATTTTCGCAAGCGGATTGAGCAAGCGATCGCTGGTGTTTGCCAGAGTCAGGGCGCAAGCTACGAGCTGGATTATTGGCACCTTTATCCGCCAGTAATCAACGATGCCAATATCGCTGAACTTGTGCGCTCAGTAGCATCCGCTGTTGTGGAAACTCCAGCAGGCATTGTGCCA
>DATNQP010000504.1:0-7875 GCA_036703965.1 Leptolyngbyaceae cyanobacterium | reverse complement strand
AGTAGCAGGTTCAAAAGGTTGCAGCCATCTGTTGTTGGCTAAATACTCCGGCGTAAATGCTCCAGCATCCAACAGCCAGAAATCTACTCCGTACTTTTGAATAAAACCTTGTACCTCTGTCCAGTCTGGACTGTACTGAGCCTGAATTAAGTCGAGAGTCCGTTGACGAAATTGGCGATAGTATCCCAAATGATAAGGAATAGCATATTCTCGACCAACTAAAATCGACCGTTGGGCAAAAGTCGGGATATTGTTCGCCTCATCTGCCAGAGAGGCAATCAGACTATCTTTAGGCTGCTTTTGAAAAAACTCGTACAACACCGGAACTCTACCTACGATGTACGCGGTATGGGGAAAGTTCTTGACAAAGCTAGGATACAGGATGAGTGTCGCCCCAATCAGGACTGTAGTTCCCAGGGCAATAAACTGTCGCCACGGAAGATAAGATTTGATTCGCACTGATGCCCAATAGAGAACGGCATCTAGCATCACAGTTAAAGCAATCCCACTCGCTAGGGTCACAATAATCCGAAAGCTATGGCTTGTGTAGCGGCTGGGAAGGTGAAGCTTAAACAGCACAGCGTGAGCGGCAAAAAACATACCTAGAGACACCAGCAGCAGTTGAGGTAAAACTAAGATGCTTGGCCTGAGCTGTTTAATTAAGGGAAAGCGGGAGGGAAATAGCCGCAAAACGGGCAACAACAAGCCAGCACAGAGGGTTACTGGTGTCAACAACGCTTTGTGAAACAAACCACTACGTTTGCCATTCAGCCAAAAATCTTTAGGCTCCTCCTGAAAAAACTCAGAGCGTTCTCCTGGGGCAAATTCAGGTAATTTCCTGGCTTCAGCGGCGGTGATGACTGGTGCAAATTCAGATGATCTCAAGGCATAGGGCAACATTACTAGCAGTATTACTCCTAGCCCAGCGCCGCAGAAGAGATAATCATGTTGGTCTTGGGAAAGACGAAGGCCTCCCCTTTGCCATTTGACGAGTTGAAGAATTAAGATGCCAGCACAGAGGAATACACCCTGAGGATAAAACAGTCCTAATAGAGCGATCGCTACCAAACAAGGAAGCAATGAACGCTTCAACAAATAGTACAAAAACGCGAACAACAGCAAATCCGCAAACGCTTTTGGCGTTGCGGATACCAAGTCATCGCTCCCAATCCAGAGATTTTGATTCAGTAACAACGTAGCGATAAATCCTGCTACAGGGACCGGCAATATCTCTAGGCAAACGCCAAAACAGTAGCGACTAGTAAGCAATCCGAGTAGCAGTGGCAGAAGTTTATTAAAGACAAGTGGATTAACGCCCACAGCCGCGGCCAGTTGGTAGAGAGCAGAGTATCCAGCTGGAGCTACAGATTGAAAATAATTCGCAATTAAATCATGATGGAATAGCGTTGGATCGAGAAACCGCTGCATCCAAAACACATGCTGTCGCGCATCGTCCTGCACCACATAGGCACTACTGAAAGCCTCCTGCAACGCGATCGCACTGTAAAGCACTGAAAAAGTCAGACTGAGACTGAACCAAAATATCACCTGGGAGCTAGAGGTTTTTGGATTTGATACAGTAAAGACTTTTTGTAGTTGTGTGATTAACCTGTCGCGCATTTAACTGGTCACTGGCCAATGATTACTGCTCACTGATACTAGTGCAGGCTGGCAGAAATAACCCACCCGTTAAAATTCTCCCCCTGGCCCCAGTCCCCAGTCCCCCGACCTAGATGTCTTCCCATAAAGCATGTAGAGTGAATTACGGTAAGCAAGCGGTAGAGCAAGCGGGTGCTCTACGCGAGTTACAAAATAGTCTGCCTGGTACTTAACCATTAAGTCTTCAACTTGGGCAGTTGTAAGGCGATCGTAGGCAGTAATTAATTTTTTTCTAATCTCCTTCCTTTTATCTTTTGTGGTGGGAACCCTTGGCCAAGGATAGAGATCGCCACTCAAGTCCTCTAGACGTTTGTACCAGTCCAATATCCTGGCATTAGTCTGAGGCAATAGCTTGAATTTGGCAAGAGTTGGGCGTTCAGATAGCCAAGCAAAGTTGACAAGTTTTCCCGGCGAAGATATGACGACGGCATCCTGAGGCGTATGACTGCGAACCCAAGCACACATATCTTTCCATTGGGGGTCTACCTCCTGTTCTGCACTAGGAAAATCGCTTAGAGCCAGGAACTGCCGGTGAAAGCTGACAGCTTGTACTGTACAGGCTAAACTGAGCAGCACGATACAGACTAGTGAAAAGACTTGCTGTCTTTTACCTGTGAAGTGCTGCTGCAATGCACAAGCAAACAGAAGGCAGGTGTTGAGTGGCAGCATGATGTCACCCAACCGGAAGGGGTAATACTGCAATAGCTTACCTTGGGAGTCAAAAGGGGCAATGACTAACCCCAGCAGGAAGGGTACCAAAGTCAATAGCGTGAACTCAACCAGCCCCAGACAAGTTGCGTACTGTTCGGATAACTGTTTAGAGGATGTCTGAGAAGTATCCGAGAGTATACGATCCCCCCTAGCCCCCCTTAACAAGGGGGGAACGAAGCCACCCAAAGTCGCCCTTAACAAGGAGAGAACGAAGCCACTCAAAGTCCTCCTTAACAAGGAGGGAACGAAGCCACTCAAAGTCCCCCTTTTTAAGGGGGATTTAGGGGGATCGTCACTGGATAAGCGTGTCAACAATAACTTCTCAGACATCCGCGTAGATCGCTGCTGGTGCTGACGTTGGAGTATACCGACACTGAGCGTTAGTACCAGCAGGTACACTAAGGGTTTTATCCAGTCCTCCGGCTCCCAGGAAAGCGGGTTCAGATGATGAGGCAACCGGAGAAAGACATATATGTAGGAAGCTTGTACGGAAGCTGTAGGGGTGGGGGTGAATAGCTGCTTCAGCACCGGCTCAACAGCAAAAGCACTCGCCCCTAGGTAAATCAGAAGAATTGACGCCAGATACCGGATATCCCAAAAATGCTTTCTGCGTCTGAGCATGAGCCACCCCACGGCGGCTAGAAATGCCCAACTGCCTACCAAAACATGAAATGAAGTTGATAACCCTAGTAGGAATGCCATCCAGCGATCGCGTCCTTCCAGCATTAGCCCGATTGCCAATAGCAGCAAACCGTAGGCAATTGACTTAGCTTCCAGTCCTCCCACTAACCATTCGCCAGCAATAGCACCTTGGGTACGATCTACATACACAAATAAGCCAACTGCCAGCAACAGTGACGGCAAGCTAAGGCTCAACTTCCGACCTAAGAGTACCAGTCCTGAGGCAACTAATCCATAGCAGAAGAGCCGTCCGATTAGGGAGGTTGCTAAAAACCCCCAAGCCACTATTAGCCTGCCAAATATGGTTTGGAATAGTCGCCGATAACCGGGGGGCTGGTTGAGATACCAGTCTCCTGGAATCCAGCTAGGGTCAACGTACTGTTTAGCTAAGGGCAAGACATCGATTTCGTTCCAGCCGCCGCCGCCCATGTTGTGATCTAGTAGCAGCTTGAGGCTGAGGAATGCTGTTACTACTAAAATCTGAAGTCCTGTTGCCTTCAGTCCTTTGTCCCGATTCATTGCTTGGTTTTGGTAGTTGCGTTTCTCTAGTGCTCCCGGCAGAAGTATACATGTCGGAGCCTCCCAATTTTGTAATCTGAGCTTGTAGGGACACTTGAGGTGTGCCCCTACCAAGGGGAAATTTGCCAAAACGCGATACACCCAACCCCATAAGTGCCATTGATTAGAATAAGTAATCGTAATATAAGAAAAACCTAAATTAACGATTTACTCACCTACAAGCTTGGTAATCTTCAATACTTATTTTCTGTAGCTATCCATCTCAAGTAATAGCGGCCGCTCCTGAGCTTGTGAAAAATTACCCCTAGGGGTACTGATATTTTTACAAGGGAAATAATAAAAATTAGATATAGCAACCTCCTATAAAACCTATTAGAAATTACTGAGGTTGCAGCTCGCGAGATTGGGCTTTTCTTAATTTAGACTAAGAATGTCTGAATAAATTCTTACAGCTAATCTAATATTAGCTAGGGATTATTTGCTCAATTTTAAAAGCCGATGTATCCGCTATTTCGGTGTGATCCTAGAGCAGTAATCCTAAAGGAGATGGCTGCGGGTGAGGAATCCTAGAAATAACCAATCAAGTATTTAATCCAAAACGAGGAGAAACGGATGAACATGATTTGGAAAGATAATCAATCTAATGTTGTTGCTGAATTAGCCACAACTTCTGGACAGAGTTTTCCATTCGCTCAAGACAATCAACTACCTAAACTCTCATTCAATGTATTGCAACTGCTACGCCAATGGCTCGATCAAATCGAGATTCACGATCCTGAAATTGCTCGATTTCTCTCTAATGTCATTCCAGGGCAGTGTCCGTTTGAGCGTGATATTGTGATATTTGGTCGCAAACTGGGACATATTCCCCCCCTGTGCAAACTCAATCCCTTCTACGAGCAACTTGTCGGCTTACGTTTTCGCGCTCTGTGTTTCCTTGCTGAGCAGTGCGCTGAGGATGTTCAATCCTACTACTCTTAATTCCCTCTAATCGTCTAAAGCGTTTGCTCCTTTGCTGTTAGACGTAATCTGGACTTCCGAGCAACGCTTCGCGATCATGTCTAAGGCGACAATTCCCTTCTACAAAAGGCTTTCAAGTAATTTCATCAAAGCTTCATCAGTACACTGAGGTTTCTTGTTGGTTCCTTTACCTAACTTATCGTTGACCTTCGTATCGTTGTAAGTAGGAACAGTCAAGACCATTCAGCAGCAACGCGATAGTTTCCTTGGTGTAAAGCATATGATGTGGACCAACAGCCAAAGCAGCACGTTCTCTAGTTCAGCAGTAGCTTATCAGAATTTAAGCTCAGCTAAGAGTCATGCACTGCACAAGAACCATCTCAATTTGCTAGAACCTGTACGCCGATGGCTTGATGAGATGCAGATTGACGATCCGAAGTTCGCTCGATTCGTCTCCAAAGCAATTCCATCTCAATGTCCGTTTGAGCGCGACATTAAACTATTCGGTCACTTAGTGGGACACATCCCACCCCTGTGTAAGCTCAATCCTCTCTACGACCAATTAGTTGGCCTGCGTTTCCGTGCCCTTTGTTACCTGGTCGATGAATGTGGTGAGGATATTCAATCCTACGCTTGAGGTTGCCGAGCGGCAAGCGTATCAATGACATGCCAATCTTTATAATTGCGTTGGCACTGGGATTTAGACTAAATTGACTGAATCCAGAGGCAAGGATATTTACAAAGCCATCAACGGCAGGCGTTCAGCTATCAAATGATAGTAAAGGTTATGCCTCACTAGCGTTATGGCAATATCAGAAACTATACATAAATAGACATAGAAGCTGACTGGATTGGCTCTCTTCCCCTTGTAAGATTAGTTACTGCCAGTCTTCTCTAATCTCCTCTTCCCTAATCTCTATACCATTTCCCTAAGGGACTTCCAGAAAATAAATAAGCCATAAGAGGGCGAGTCAATAGAGGTAATACCAAATCCGGGCTTTACACCTTTTTCACCAACCCGCATAACCTTGTAGAGACGTTCCGCCGGAACGTCTCTACGACTAAAAAGGAAAAGGGTGCTATTAGAGCGGATTTGGTATCGCGAGCAAGTTTGTAGGACTTACGCAGAAGAGATTCTCCAACCCCCTTAAAAAGGAGACAATTGATGTTCCCCCCTTTTTAAGGAGAGCCAGCGCGGTCTTGGCGTTTCCCCCATGAGCGACTGGCATAGGCTAGTGGGGATCGATGTTTCAGGGTTTCAGTGCGTAAGTCCTGTTTTGCTTGCCTCCGCTCAAAATGAGCGAACGGTGAAGTCAATCAAAGCTCAACCTACGGTAAGCGCGGGATACAGGTACTTATATTACTTGGCTGCTTAATCATCAGTAATGGCAATAGGGTGTTAATAAAGTAGATCCCTAGAGTAAGATCTTGCGAAGAAT
Source organism: Leptolyngbyaceae cyanobacterium (assembly GCA_036703965.1). Classification (GTDB taxonomy): domain Bacteria; phylum Cyanobacteriota; class Cyanobacteriia; order Cyanobacteriales; family Coleofasciculaceae; genus DATNQP01. The sequence continues at coordinate 1,906 of DATNQP010000504.1, read as the reverse complement.
TTAATTCCGTGTGAGTAAAGCTCCACACGAGAACTCTCACTAATCCAAGCTCAGTAAAAGCTTTGAAGTTTTGTATCGGGTGTCGGCTACCAAACCCTAGCAGTCACAAATCATGAGAGTGAAGAATAATTACCAGATTTTTTCGTGCGAGTCAGCCAACTTGTTAATTCATCAATCAGTCGAGGAGTGGAGCAATGCAGCGAGTTTCTAAGCCCCGACGGAATCGAAGGCGTAAGAGTTTACTTCGAGGCTTTCTAGTTTTGGCTGGGCTGACTCTAATTGGTCTAATTACCCTGGGAGGGCTACACCAAGAGCAGGTCAGAGCAACTGAACCTAAGTCAGTTCAGGGAGCGAGTCTAAATTACTGGCAAGGAGGTTCCTTCCCTGTAGAAAATTTTCAAGCCTATACTTCTCCCTTCGGCTACCGCCGGTCTGCTACAGGCGGCTCTGGAAGGGAATTTCATCGAGGCTTAGACATGGCAGCTCCAGAGGGCAGCTACATCCGTAACTGGTGGGCTGGTCAGGTAGTGAATTTATCTGATAATACGAACTGCGGAACCTCAATCACGATCCAATCAGGAGAGTGGAAGCACGTCTATTGCCATATGAAAGGACACATTGAAGGAGCCAGTAGTGGTCGTTATCTGATTGACCGCACTGGTGGTATTCAAATTTGGGAAGGTCAACAGGTGCCATCAGGAGCCAGAATTGGTCGAGTGGGGATGACGGGTCGTACTACTGGCCCTCATCTACACTGGGGGTTGAAGTATGCCAACGAATATATAGACCCAGCGCTGGTGCTTCGGGCAATGTACGCTCAACAACCTGGCTCTAGCTCTGCCGCAAATCACTTGCAACAACGGGATTAAGCGTTTGGCCACTGAATCCAGACACAGAGCAAGTCCTCTACCACAAATCCTCTCTGACTAGAATTTTCAGCCTGAGCCACTAGGACTTTAAGCGTAGTTGCACAAACGTTATCGATTACTTGCTGTCCATAACCAATGACTTGACCAATGTATCCAGTTTTTTGATTAACCACATAATCCCCAATGTTGAACATGATTCGCACTCTCTAGCGTGAGATTGCATTTAATACCTGTGTTACATTCAAGGACAGCTTTAAAATTACAGGTTCATCCCTAGAGTGTGTCTTACCTTGACGCAAGGAAGAGTTCTACATTAAGCCTGTTGGTTACTATCAATACAAAAGCTCACTTTTGCGGGTAGTCGGTGAGCAAGTCCAAGAAGGACTTAAGGCGATCGCTATTAACAGACCAGGTGTGAGGAAATTGGAATAGAATAGGCTCTAGCTTTTGTTGCAACCCAGATGCCAGCGCTTCAGATACCCGACTTCTTAAATAAGTCGGGTATCTCGTCTTCACGAATCATTTAGAGCTGCTATATAACTTGTAAATTATTTATTTTATTAAAAACAGATCTTGTGTGTTGTACAAGGCTCTCTCAAATTTTCCTGCTTGCCTGAACTAAAGAATGTGAAGCTTGATTATCCTCAATATTCTTGTATCAGAATTATGCATTTTTTTATCTTAACAACTTGACCTCTAATATTACTTTCCTTTAGATACTCCAATTACTAAATGGCGATACTGTAAAAATCATCACCATTAATTTTAATAAACAACTTATCTAATGGCATAGTCAAGGCTTCTTTCTAATGAAGGATGAACTAATATAAGGCTCGTTCCAAAGTGAAAGTTAGATGCCTGAAAAAAACATTCCAGGCGAGAAAATTAGTAGGCAATAAATGGTAAAAGTACTATGACTCAGGCTCAACAGGAATTACAGCCACCGCAACACCAGGACCATCGACCTGGCAGTGAAGCCGAAATGACGCCAAAGCCCCAAGCTGAGGGTTCTAATTACCGGGCCGCTGGCAAACTCG
>DATNQP010000503.1:0-5247 GCA_036703965.1 Leptolyngbyaceae cyanobacterium | reverse complement strand
GAGAGAATCGAGACTGACGGGATTCTGAGTCAGCCAGATCAAGGGACGGTAGGGTGGCTCATCGGCATCTGCATCCTCTCCAGCATGAGTGGCGGCAAGAGCTTCTAAAACGACTTGGTTGCCATGCAATAACCCAGTTTTGGCAGTCCAGAGTTTTACGTTCAACTGACCGCGTGTTGCATAGAAGTACATCGATGCGGCGGCAATAACAGCCTCTTCAAAGTCCTCAAAACGCCAGTTGGTCGAGCTATCCAGGCAGATGATAATTTCTTGAGAGCCAGTAAAGACTTCTAACTCACGTACCTGCAATTGACCGTAACGAGCACTAGTACGCCAGTGGATGAGGCGGGTGGGGTCACCTACGCGATAAGGTCGTAGCGATCGCGTTATGTCTTCTGTTGCTGAATTAGAACGGCGATCGCTAAAGATTTGTATACTATCTTCTCTACCAATTTCATCGACTAAAGGGCAGCTGGTGAGAGGTAATACGGTGGGATAGACAATTGCGATCGCTGGAGCATTCCAACTACGACGACACCAAAACAATCCCAAAGGATTTGCGGTTCTAAGCTGCACCTCGTGCCAGCGGTAGATACCTCGTTTTTGAGTGGGATGCTCGTACACCCAGTGATGGATACGTTGGGGTGCAATTGTTTCCACTGGCGTCTGCACGGGTAACCCTAGTTCCGATTGGAGAACATCTTGAACTTGCAACAGGGTTTTGGGCTTTGGGGACTGATTTTCTATCTCTAATTCAACTATCAGTTGGTCACCCACACTCACGGGGGAGATTGGGCGTCGGCGTACTGAAAAGTTCCGCAGCGATCGCGCTGGGAGTACTGCCGCCAGTCCCAGCAGAGCAAAAATGATGCCGCTAATCACATAAAGCCACCCTGCCATTGTATTGGTGGCAGCTCCAAAGAAACAGAGGGCAATTCCTCCCAAGAGCCAACCGGCATAGGCTGGAGTTACCCAGTGAGTTTCTAACCAATCAGTAGTGCGATTAATCATTCCCATGCTTGTCTGTTGCCTTCCTGAGCCGCTAATCGCTAATTCTCACCATAACTTGTTTGAGTTAGGCAAGACTGTTAAATGGGGGAATTTGTCAAGTTTTTCGAGGGGGATAAAATGCGATGCCCTATTGACTCTACTATTAATTTCAACAACCCCTGACGCTTTCAACAGAGGTGGGATATGCATGAGCGAGTAAGTAAGTCAAGCGCCTGGACTCCTACGTCCATCCAGAAAAAGAGCAAGAGTCTCCACGCAAAACCCAGCACTTCCATCCAACCCAAGCAGGAAAACATATCCTCCCAGCAGCAGGAAATGCTGACCTACTCAACAGCAGGGGCTGATTTGCTAGCGGCTAATATTATGCGCTCTCTGGAACCCAAAGAGCCGGAATCCTCAGAAATCTCAACCGGAAAACCTCGATCAGAGTCAGGGCAAGCAGCATTTCCATCGATAGCGGCATCAATCCCCTCAACACCCGTAGTACAGTCCCAGGAAATAGGAATTCAGCGGCAATGCAGTGAATGTGCCAAAGAACAATCAACAGAAGAGGGAAAAGACATTGATGAAATCTCCGCAGCCGCCAGTGGAATTCAAACAAAATTAACAATAGGAGCGCCACCAAATCCCTACCAGCAAGCAGCCAACCAAATGGCAGAGGTGATGTCGAAGCCAATACTTTATGCTCCTGTGCCGCAAGTGCAACGGTTTAGCCCTCAGGAAAGTCAGATTCAGCTGTGGGCGGCGTCAGCACAGTCAATTTCACCGATGATGCAGATGTCAGTGGAACAGCAGGCGCAAATGTCTGCTCTGCTCCAACGGCCATTTCGAGGTGAGGGGACACAAGCCTCTTTTGAACCGGTTCAGGCAAAATTGACTGTGGGAGAACCGGGGGATAAGTATGAGCAAGAGGCAGATGCTGTAGCGCATCAGGTGGTAGAGAAGATTAATGCGCCGACAACTGAGCCATCTGTGCAACGTCAGTCTATTGAAGAACCCAATTCAGTTGAGCGTGAAAGAGCTTTGTGGGGTGATTTAAGCAATATCGATGTTAATGGAGTCAGTCTCGAAGTTTATGGCGCAACGGCTGAACGATTAGAGATCATTAGAAGTAGCTTATCGGCTCTGTATCCTGAACATCTTCAACAAATTCCGAGAATTGTTGTTGGTGAGCGCGTTGGCCCAATTGGTCGAGGAAGTATTCGTAGAGGGGGAAATTCTGCACGTCGAGCAAATCCAGTTTTGTCTCGCTTAGAAATTACCAACTATGCCCTTGACAATAAAATTCGACAAGTGGGTGAGGTGCGGATCTGTTTTACATTACTTCATGAAGTGGGACATTGGGTAGATTGGGGTTTACACATTTATCCGAGTACCAGACGTGAGCGGCGCACTTTGGAGCAATGGTTTCAGACTCTGGACTATCCAGGAGTCACTCAAGGTCAAGGAGAAAGAAGCGCAGAAGCTTATTGGCACTATTTTACAGGGGATCTTCCTGAAGGAATTCGGGCTATTCTTGAATCTAGTCCAGCTTGGCAAGCGTTGGAGTCTGAGTCAGAAGGGGAAACAATTACAGCGACGACAGAAGTTCAACCGCAGATTCAACGCACACCAATAACAACTGATATTATCCAATGTCAAGTGTGATCGCCATCTTGTAAGGTGCGTTAGCTCTGCGTAACGCACCTCATAAAGAAGTGCGAGATCATTGCTAGCAATACTCCCAAAACACATCCCTGATATTAAATTAGCAATCCCCACCAACCAATGACATTTCTCTGTGACACCAATATTATTAGCGAACTAGCACGTCCCTAACCTAATCCAGGAGTAAGCGGTTAGTCATCTAAACTGGGTATGAGTAAAACGCCAAACCCTACAACCGAAGTTTTTCAGCAAATCCGGATAAGTGATTTAAATGCTGAACAGCTTATCAGTTTTGCTTTCAAATCCATTTAAGTGACTGTAGCGTGATTAATGCCTTCTGCACCCATATGTCTTAATTTTGAACAACCTCACCTCAAGCAATTTCTATTTGACAAATACACAGGCATTACAGTGGAGAAGAGTTAACTGTTCAGATGGGGTGAGAATCCCCATCTGAACGACATTCTGTAACTCCTGAACTCCAGAATTGCTGAACTCCTTGTTCAACTTCAGCGCTTCACTAGCTTCTTTGTCACCTTCCGCAAGCGAACCGACTGAGGCGTTACTTCTACCAATTCATCAGAGCTGATGTATTCCAAAGCACGCTCTAGACTCATATCCACTGGAGTTTGCAACTGCACTAGCTCATCACCTGTAGCAGAGCGATGGTTTGTCAGCTGCTTTGTCTTGCAGATATTGAGTTCTAGGTCTTGGGGGCGGTTGTGTTCTCCCACAATCATCCCCTTATACACCTTAGTACCAGGGGTAATAAAGAACACACCTCGGTCTTCGGCATTCTTCATCGCGTAGAAGGTGGCAACGCCTTCCTCAAAGGCAATTAAAACTCCATTGCGACGGGTTTCTACATCACCGGAAAGTGGGCGATAGTCAAGGAAGCTGTGGTTCATGATGCCCTCACCCCGTGTCAAGCGCATGAACTCTCCCCGGAAACCGATTAAACCACGAGCAGGAATCACGAACTCCAGCTGGGTGCGACCATTACCACCCACCTGCATATCCTGCATTTCGCCCTTGCGTTGACCCAGCCGTTCGATACAGCCCCCCACAGCAACTTCTGGGACATCCAACACCAAACACTCAAACGGTTCACAGGGTTGACCACTGACTTCCCGGTAGATAACTTGGGGCTGGGACACCTGAAACTCATACCCCTGGCGACGCATCGTTTCGATGAGGATACCCAGGTGCAGTTCACCTCGACCAGAGACGAGGAATTTATCGGGAGAGTCGGTTTCTTCGACACGCAGGGCGACGTTTGTTTCCAATTCTCGCATCAGGCGATCGCGTAATTGCCGCGACGTTACATAGTCGCCTTCTTGACCCGCAAAGGGCGAATCATTCACGGAGAAGGTCATCTGTAACGTCGGTTCATCTACCTTAATCAGAGGCAACGCCTGTGGTTCATTGGGACAAGTAATTGTCTCACCAATGTTGGCATTGGCAAACCCAGCGACGGCGACAATGTTACCTGCTGATGCTTCTTCCAGGTCAACACGCTTGAGTCCTTCAAAACCCATCAGCTTGGTGATTTTTGACTTGACAATAGCACCAGTCTCTGTTACCAGAGCAGCTTGCTGACCCGCTTTGAGAGTACCATTGTGAATTCTGCCAATCACAATCCGACCTACGTACTCGGAATAGTCTAAAGTTGTCACTTGCAGTTGCAGTGGCTTAGTGACATCTCCTACTGGTGGTGGCACATGGCGCAGAATTGCTTCAAACAGAGGTTGCATATCAACACCCTCTGCCTCTAAATCTGCTTTGGCATAGCCTTCTAAACCAGAGGCAAATAGATAAGGAAACTCGCACTGGTCATCGTCAGCACCCAATTCCAGGAACAGGTCTAGTACTTTATCAACAGCACCGTGGGGGTCTGCCTGGGGCCGGTCAATTTTATTGACAACAACAATCGGGCGTAGTCCTTTTTCCAGGGCTTTTTTCAGTACGAACCGAGTCTGGGGCATCGGGCCTTCGTTGGCATCTACAATCAGGATGCAGCCATCGACCATACCCAGTACGCGCTCAACTTCTCCACCGAAGTCAGCGTGTCCAGGGGTGTCAACAATATTAATGTGGGTGTCTTTGTATTGAACGGCGGTATTCTTAGAAAGGATGGTGATACCGCGTTCGCGCTCAATATCGTTAGAGTCCATTACGCAATCCGGAACTTCTTCCCCTTCGCGGAAAATGCCGGATTGTTTGAGCAAGGCATCAACAAGTGTAGTTTTGCCGTGATCTACGTGAGCAATGATGGCAACGTTGCGAATGGGAAGCGTCATAAGGACTGGGTTCTGGAGAAAGAATTTTAGGTCGAGTGGTTGGCTAACAGATGTTGTGACACGATGTTAGCTCTGTTTATATTCCTTAATATATTCTAACTTGCTTTCTAGCAGATTTTGTGAGAAAGGTTAGGGTTTAAAGAAATATTGATGGATCAAGTTTGTGTTGGGTTGCGCTGCGATGTGACCCAACCTAGAATAAAGTTTTTTGTGGGCTATTGCTTTTTTGGATGTATTTGTGGTATATTTATATAATGGTAATAGCTGCGCCCATATATGCCCCTCTTTG
>DATNQP010000502.1:0-5931 GCA_036703965.1 Leptolyngbyaceae cyanobacterium | reverse complement strand
ACTAAGTTTTGCCGTTCATTATTCATAGGGATGTCGTCAGAATTAGGTAGTTCATCACTACTAGGTAGGTCTAACCAGGGATCAGACTGTACCAGGACGGCATCCCTCAATATTTCTAACCCAAGCCTTCGATAATCGGATGGAAGTAAAACGCCAGTCCTAAAACCAAATAGGTGGCTAGCAGCAAGGTTCCTTCTAGCCAGTTCGACTTACCATCAGAACTAATGGAATTGGCAATTAAGACCGACACTACCACTGCAACCAGTTCAAACGGATTGAAGTCCAAATCCATTGGCTTACCTAATAGCCAGCCAGTAAGGACTAACACGGGTGCGACAAATAAGGCAATTTGCAGACTAGACCCCACTGCCACTGAGACAGAAAGATCCATCTTGTTTTTCATTGCCACGGTAACCGCTGTCGCATGTTCAGCGGCATTACCAATCACTGGCAGCACAATGACGCCAGTAAATAGTGCCGTTAGCCCTAGCTTTGTAGTGGCTTCTTCCAAGGTGTCAACCAGCAGTTCTGACTCAAAAGCTACTAGAAGGGTTACACCCAGTAGCACCCCAACCCATAACAAGAGGTTAGGTTTGTGTTCGGAATTCTCTGGGACTAGGTTCGACTCTGCGAGATCTTCCATGTCAGCCATGCCGACATCGAAGAGATAGCTATGGGTTTTCATGGAAAACAGGAGCGTCAGCCCATAGACTAGGATTAACACCACCGCAACGGCGACTGAAAGCCGCTGTATCGTCACTTCGCTAAGACCAACGGAAGTGGCATCCATAGCAGTGGGAAGCAGCATTGCAATCACAGCTAGGTTCATTGAGGAGGCATTCACCCGTGCCACAATCGGCTGAAACTCCTGCTCTTTGTAGCGCAAGCCTCCCAAGAGCATCGCAAAGCCCATCACCAGGAGCAAGTTACTGATGATTGAGCCGGTGATTGTGGCTTTTACGACATCCACAAGACCTGCATTCAGGGCAATCAGGGCAATAATCAGTTCTGTGGCATTGCCGAAGGTTGCATTTAATAGACCCCCCAGGGAAGGACCAACTACCACCGCGATTTCTTCAGTAGCTGTACCCATAAGACCAGCTAGGGGGACAATGGCTAAGCCGGACGTGATGAAGACAACGGCTGACCCCCACTCTAGAAAGTGAGCCGCAATGGAGATGGGGACGAACAGTAGCAAGATAAACAAAATTGTATTTTTGTTGAGCATCCAGGTTTTCTGTACCTCAAAAGCAAGGCTATAATTCGACTCTAGGATACTCGCTTCTTAGGTTAGGGGGAACTGGATATGTCATTTGGTGGGTATTGTCCGGATTAGGAAGTGTTATCTTGCAATTAAGTTCCATGAACTTACCGCCTATTTGCAATGAACATTGCGGTTGAATGAGAATAGTGTCAAAAATTGCAAAGCTTTTCCTCCCAAAGCAAGCCTAACCTCTTGCGATCGCTTATTCCTCGCTACTGTCGGCTTTCGCTTGTTCCCTATTGAAGATTGCTGATTGCGAAGCGGACACTAGCTTGAGGAATCGTTTTGTCTACCGACTAAAGAGAGGTTAGCTATAAGGCGGAGTCCGTCTAAGTAGTTTTTTTGTAATTTGGTAATCCCATGACTTCTGCTGCTGAGCTTCCCGCTTCACAAGCTGCTGCCCTGAGCACTGTTGCAAAGCTTCAAGACGACGCGGGGATCGGTAACGATCCCCTGCGGACTGCGACAGGCGTTTACGTGACCGTCCACGGTCATTTCTACCAGCCGCCGCGTGAGAATCCTTATCTCGACACCATTGAACGCCAACCCAGTGCGACGCCCTTTCACGACTGGAATGAGCGAATTCACCATGAGTGCTACCGCCCCAATGCCTTTGCCAGGGTGTTGAATGAGCGGGGTGATGTTATAGGGATCGTCAATAACTATGAATATTTAAGCTTTAACATCGGCCCGACTCTGATGTCATGGCTGGAACGTTACGATGTTGAGGTTTATCAGCGGATTCTTGAAGCTGACCGGAAAAGCTGCGATCGCCTAAATGGTCACGGAAATGCGATCGCCCAAGTTTACAACCACATCATCATGCCCCTTGCCAATGAGCGGGACAAATACACCCAAATCCGCTGGGGCAAAGAAGACTTTCGCTCCCGGTTTGGTCGTGATCCCGAAGGAATGTGGCTGGCGGAAACAGCGGTAGACTATCCGACGCTAGAAGCTTTAGTTGCAGAAGGAATTCGCTTTATTGTCTTGGCACCTTCCCAAGCCGAACGCTGTCGGCTGCTCCCCAACGATGAGCAGCCTGTATCGCAATGGATCGAAGTTGGGGGAAGTCAAATTGATCCCACTCGTCCTTATCGGTGTTTCCTCGCCAATGGCAAGCACATTGATATCTTTTTCTACGATGGCCCGATCTCACGAGATATGGGTTTTAATGAGGTTCTGAGCAATTCCCATCACTTCGCAGGGCGTTTGAGTCAAGCCGTGCGTGGGGCTCATCGACCAGCACAGCTTATTTCTGTGGCAACGGATGGAGAAACATTCGGGCATCACAAAGGCGGGACAGAGAAGTGTCTCGCCTTTGCTTTTACCCAAGAGTTTCCGACGCGGAATTGGACGGTAACGAACTTTGCCCACTACCTCAGCATCAATCCGCCTACTTGGGAAGTGGAATTGAAGCCAGTAACAGCTTGGAGTTGCGCTCATGGAGTTGACCGTTGGCAAGAAGACTGTGGTTGCGGCGGTGGTGGTTTGTGGCACCAGAAATGGCGGCGTCCGTTGCGGGATGCCCTCGATTGGCTGCGGGATAAGTTAACAAAGGTTTACGAGGAAACGGGTAGTAAGTTATTTCTCGATCCCTGGCAAGCACGGGATGAGTATATTCAGGTCGTGCGCGATCGCTCTGCTGCGAATGTTGACCACTTCTTGACTCGTCACCGGAAACGCAAACTTACACCCGCAGAACAAGTAGATGCCCTTCGCCTTCTGGAAATGCAGCGTCATGCCCTACTGATGTACACCAGCTGCGGCTGGTTCTTCGAGGAAATTTCCCGTCCTGAAGGGGTTCAGATTCTCCGCTACGCTGCTCGTGCATTAGAACTTGCGGGTGAGATATCCGGCATCCAACTAGAGAAAGGATTTCTTCGACGCCTAAATCAAGCACTCAGCAATGTTGATTTCTTTAAACATGGCGGTGAGGTCTATCGACAGTTAGTGGTATCTGCCCAGATTAGCTTCAAGCAAGTTGTGGCACACTACGCTATCAGTTCCTTATATACAACCTATCCCCAACAACAGCGAATTTACTGCTATGAAGCTCAGCAGCTAGATTACCAACTACAACGCCTGGGATCATTAACTCTGGCAGTCGGGCAAGTACGGTTAGTTTCGGAAATCACCTGGGAAAGCAGCCATCTCGTGTTTGCGGTTCTGCATTTGGGAGGCTGGGATTTTCACTGCTGCATTCAACCGTTTGCAGGACGCCGCGCCTATAGCCAGCTGAAAGATAAGCTGTTTGATGCCTTAAAGCAAGCTAGTGCGGCTCAGATGATTCTGGCGATGACGCCGCTATTCAATGGCGAGTCGTTTAGCTTGCAAGACTTGTTTGCCGAAGAACGTCATCGGATTATGGCGCTACTTAGTCATGAAACCCTGACACGGCTCGATCAACTCTATAGCCAGGTTTACCGGGATAACTACGGCGTCTTGATGGCGTTCCATCGAGATGAGTTGCCGGTACCACAAGAATTGCAAGTGGCAGCAGAGATTGCTTTGTCTCATCGCTGTGTCACCTCAATCAAAGCACTGGAACAAGAAATTAGCGATCCCCAGCTTAGTTGGAGTCATCTGGCAGAACTGGAAGCGATCGCAACTGAAGCTAACCATCAGCGGGCGCGGCTGAAAATCCCAGAAGTGAAGCAAGCTCTGGAGAAGTTGATTTTGCGATCGCTCTGGCAACTGCTACATGACGCCAACCCAGGAACGCTGGAGGCTGACATCCACCGCATCGAGCGTCTAATTGAGTTGGGAAATCAGCTTCACCTGGGGTTATCCCTCGACCGTTGCCAGGAACTCTACTTCAGCTGTCTCCATAGCCATATCGAACCCCAGTGCCGACTAGCGATTCAATCCCAGCGGAGTTCTGAAGAGAATCATAGCGGGGAAGCGGCTGAATTTCTTTCAATAGCTAAAACGGATTGGAGCACGACTCAGCTACGCCGCTTACTCCAGCTTGGTGAACGACTGGCTGTAGATGTTAGTACTTGGTTGAGCCAATTGTCCTAATCGTTTTAGGGCTTGGGGGCTAGAGCCGTAGAGACGTTCCGCCGGAACGTCTCTACAAAGTTTTGTGAGTTGCTCAAAAAAGGGGTAGCAGAACCAGATTTTGTCTAACCGCCTCTAGCCACCATAATTTATCGGTTTACTGACCTCTGCTTTTTGTGTGGGCGTTCGCTTTTTCTTAAGAATTAGTTAAGAATGTGGAGTGTGGGGCTAAGACAATAACGCGATCGCATATTGCTCAAGTTCTGCGGCGCGGTGTGCTGCTGTATGTTCTTTAAGGACGCGAATTCGAGCGCGATCGCCAATAGCAAGCCGCTCCGCTTCTGGTATATCTCGGAGATAGCGCAAGATGTCAGAAGGCGATTCAGCAATAAGGATTTCCTTGCCAAACTCAAAGATGGTGTCCAACCCTTCCCAGTAGTCGCTGATAATAGGCGTCCCACAGGCAGCGGCCTCAAACAGGCGTACACTCGGTGAGTATCCAGCCTGCACCATGTCGGCTCTTGTGATGTTCAGGGTGAAGTGCTGAGCATTGTAAAATGAGCGATGTTCCGCAGGTGGCAGATGTTCAATACGATCAACATTGCTCGACCATTCAATGCTACTAGGGTACTGTGGTCCAGCGACGACAAAACGCCCTTGATTCCACTGACGTGCTGGCTCAAGTAGGAGGCGGTCTAGAGTCGGTTGGCGATCGTCGCTATAGGTACCCATGTAGCCAAGGTTCCAGGTGTGATAGCTTGCGCTGCTGCGCGAAGCGCCCAGATCGCACTCCTGGGGATAGTACAAAGCGGGGTCAACTGAACAATAGAGCGCTCTTGCCATAGGTGAACCGTACTGCTGCTCAATCCGATGTAGGGTTGGACCACCCGTGAAAGATAGATAAAGGTTGTAGCGAGGAATCAGCGCTGGTGATAGATATTCTGTATCGCCCCGGTCCAGCTTTGCCAATGTGACTGGCGTATCGATATCGTAAAAAGCCGTAACGCCGCGTGCCGTTGTTGTAACCCACTCTCCAACTGCCACACCTTCAGGCACATACGACCCCACCATCACAAAATCTGCTTCACGCACTTCCTGCGTATAGGAGTCTTTTAGCTCATCAAGACTCGAATACAGCTTAGTGCAACCATAGGGAGGATTGGGGAGGTCTCGGTTGAGAGCGTACCACGGGACATCCCGCTCTAGAAATAGGACATCGTGACCTCGTGCCACTAGTTCTTGCACTAGCCCTCGGTAAGTGGTTGCGTGTCCGTTTCCCCAAGAGGAGGTAATTGATAATCCCAGAATGACAATTTTCATTGACTTCTTGTTGCTGTTAGCTTGCCCCTGAATCATCTATCTGTAACTGACACTGTTGGAAAGCATAGTTAACCGCAGCAAACAACTTATCTAAATCCTGAATTGTGTAAAAAGTTCTGCTTCTGGTGAAAATATCTAACTTCAGCTTGCCAAATTGCCATATTTTTCCATTAGAAACAATGCCAAATATCGTCTTGCATAGCTCATCGTTAATCCGTTGCACTGCAACCATTTCGGCTAAGCATTGCCCCCATCCTTCTTCAAACTTATCCTGCTTTGCTTCAACTACCAAAAAATAGGGCTTGTCAAAGACAATAGTACCGAGGGGACTGCGCTTTGTCACTATA
>DATNQP010000501.1:0-6123 GCA_036703965.1 Leptolyngbyaceae cyanobacterium | reverse complement strand
ATCTTTCCACTTTGAAGGCATCGAGTCTCTTGGATTGACCTGCCTTTCATCCCCCTCTATATCGCGAGAGGGATTAATAGCCAAGAATTTACATGATATAAGAGAAGACTATCTAGCTATAAGCCTTCAGTGAGAAAGGTTGAGCTAGCCCTCTCTTAGAGGGGGTGACATTTTGCATTGTTTTAAATCCAAAGGTCAAACTGACTGGGCTGCTTTATGGGCTGTCCAGATAGTATCTCATTGCAACGTTTTGCCGACTATAGGGGTTCAAGGGTTGAGTGCAATACAAGTCGTTTGTAGGGGCTAAGGTATTCGTGCCCTTACCCTCTGCTCAATGCACCTGAGAACCGGTATAGCTAGAAACTTTAGTCCGGATCAGCTAGGGTATCGCCGACGTTCGTTCCAGGCGATCGCAAGTTCTAACTGAGGCTAAACCAAACTTAACAAATTACCTATTACACCCAATTCACGATGAAATCATGTTTACCGAAAACAGGAATATTGCAAATAAACCTAACACTTCCTATCTAATTCTCATTGCTTGCTCTGCTGCCCTCGGCGGCTTTTTGTTCGGTTTTGATACTGCCGTGATCAACGGTGCAGTGACAGCACTGCAAAGAACGTTCAACGCTAGCAGTGCGATGACAGGTTTTGCTGTGTCCTCTGCATTGCTAGGTTCTGCTCTAGGAGCCTTTGTTGCGGGACCGATCGCCGATCGACTAGGGCGTACCAAGACCATGATAATTGCTTCGATTCTGTTTAGCCTGAGTGCCATTGGTTCTGGTATTCCTTTTGGCATCTGGGATTTCATCTTCTGGCGTGCCTTGGGTGGAATTGCCGTTGGGATGGCTAGTGTCATTGCACCTGCCTATATTGCAGAGGTCGCTCCCGCTCACTTACGGGGAAGACTCGGTTCTCTGCAACAATTAGCGATCGTGGTGGGTATTTTCATTGCACTGCTGTGCGACTACTTCATCGCTTTGGGCGCAGGGGGGTCCGCTGAAGGCTCGTTTTGGTTCGGAGTCACGGCTTGGCGTTGGATGTTTTGGTCGGAAATCCCGCCAGCCGTACTCTACGGAATAGCAGCTTTTATGATTCCTGAATCGCCTCGGTATTTGGTTGCTCAGGGACGACATCAAGAGGCAGCTCATGTTCTTGCTAAGGTTGAGGGAGGTGACGTGCGCTCGAAAGTTGAGGAAATTAGCCAGACAGTTCTCACAGAGCGCAAACCTAAATTTTCTGACCTCCTGAGCAGAAGTGGTGGTTTGCTGCCGATTGTCTGGGTAGGAATGGGGCTGTCCATCCTCCAGCAGTTCGTCGGCATCAACGTCATCTTTTACTACAGCAGCGTTTTGTGGCGGGCAGTCGGATTTTCAGAACGAAATTCCCTGTTGATTACGGTAATCACTAGCGTGGTCAATATTGTGACAACGTTCATCGCGATCGCTACCGTAGACAAGTTCGGTCGCAAGCCTCTCCTGCTCTTAGGCTCGATCGGGATGACCGTCACCCTAGGAACCTTAGCGGTTATTTTTGGGAACGCTGCGATCGACCCTGTCACGGGTAACCCAACGCTACCCGGTTTACCTGGAATCATCGCTCTTTTGGCAGCCAACCTTTATGTAGTCTTCTTCGGTTTCTCTTGGGGACCAATCGTCTGGGTGATGCTAGGGGAAATGTTTAATAACAAAATTAGAGGGGCTGCACTTTCAGTCGCTGCCGCAATACAGTGGATTGCCAATTTCCTTGTCTCCACTACATTTCCTCCCCTACTCAAAAGCTTTGGGTTAGGTGCTGCTTACGGTCTTTATACGATCGCGGCAGCAATCTCAATCTTCTTCGTCGCACTTTTGATTAAGGAAACTAAAGGTAAGGAGCTAGAAGAGATGTAAGCAATTGGTTTTTCACAATAAATAGACGTTGAGGACGCGATAGATTGCGTCCTTTTTGATAATTAGGCTAACTGTTGTCTGGATATTCTGGATATTGATTAATGGGTGTAATACTACTATTTGCATTAAAGGCAAAAGTGTTTTTATGAAAATATTGGTTCTCAATGCGGGGTCGAGTAGCCAGAAGAGTTGCCTGTACCAATTAGGTGAAGAACTGCCAGATTCTCCCCCTAAACCCTTGTGGGAGGCAAAAATTGATTGGACAGGAAAATCGGGTGTTGCCGATCTGAAAGTGGAAACATCTCAAGGAACCTCCCTGGAGGAGCAGATGTCACTGGATGAGCGACCCAAAGCGATCGCTTATATACTCAACACTCTCTGGCGCGGTAGTACTCAGGTTATTGGTCAGTTGAATGAAATCGATATCGTTGGGCATCGAGTCGTTCATGGGGGTCAAGAATACAGTAAGGCAACCGTCGTCACGCCAGATGTGAAAGCAGCCATTAAGCAGTTAGCAGCACTTGCCCCAGAACATAACCCAGCTAATCTAGAGGGGATTGAAGCGATTGAGCAGATTCTGGCACAGGTGCCTCAAGTGGTGGTATTTGATACGGCGTTTCATAGCCAGTTACCTCTATCAGCCGCAATTTACCCTGGTCCCTACGAGTGGTTTGAGAACGGAATTCGCCGCTATGGTTTCCACGGTATCAGCCATCAGTATGTGGCATCACGAGCCTCTCAATTATTGGGAAAAGATTTGGCATCCCTACGATTAATTACCTGTCACTTGGGCAATGGTTGCTCCCTAGCAGCAGTTCATAAGGGTATCTGTGTGGACACAACAATGGGATACACACCGCTGGATGGATTGATGATGGGTACTCGTTCAGGTTCAGTTGACCCCGGTATCCTCATTCAACTGATGCGCCAGGGTAATGACGCTGAGACGTTGAACAATATCCTCAACAAGCAATCTGGGTTAAAAGGACTTTCAGGCATTAGCGGCGATATGCGTCAGATCCAGGCATTGATAGAACAGGGACAGGAACGGGCAAAGCTAGCGTTTGATGTTTATATTCACCGATTGCGATCGCACATTGGCTCCATGCTTGCCTCACTCGGAAGCTTGGATGCCTTGGTATTTACCGGCGGCGTCGGGGAAAATTCTGCCTTGGTACGAGCAGCAGGGGTTGAAACGTTTGAATTTCTTGGTCTGAAACTCGACAAACAGAAAAATAACGCCTCACCAGTTGACGAAGATATTGCAGCAGTAGATTCAGCGATTCGCGTCTTAGTGGTGCATACCGAAGAAGATTGGGCGATCGCGCAAGAATGCTGGAAATTAGCGAAAACTCTTTGATATAGGACTTACGCAGTTGCCCCCCTAGCCCCCCAAATCTGGGGGGAGCCGATTTTTCTTGCTTCCCCCCGAACCCAAGGGGGGACTGAGGGGGGTCTTGTTTTGACTTTTGCAAGAGGTCTAATGTCCGATCATCCAAGGTCGGCCATGACGATGGCGACACAACGAGTGCAGTATCGCTACAACCCACAAGATGATTCTGTATGGTCTAATACTTGCGATCGCCTCGAACTATGTTTAACGATTTTGTGTCCCTCACCTTGACACTGGCTCAGGAAGTCGATAAGCTTAATTTAACGTTAACGTTAATGTTAATCTAAAACCTCGAATGTGACTCAAAGGATGCGCATAGGAGAGCTTGCCGAGAAGGCTGGCGTAACTCCTCGAACAATTCGCTACTACGAAAATTTGGGACTCATCAGGCCCAGTGAGCGTGAGGGGAAGGGCTTTCGGTACTACACCGAAGCTGAGTTAGCCAGACTCCGCAAGATCGATGCCCTGCAATCCCTTGGACTAACCCTGGAAGAGATTAGCGGTATCATCGACCTGTTCTTTGAAGAACCGACAATGTTACGGGGTAAGCAGAAACTGCTAGAAATTCTAATCGCTCATCTTAACGAGACAGATAGCAAGATCGAAGCATTAACACAGTTTCGTTGCGAATTACAGGCGAATATTGTCAAAATCCAGCAATGGATTGAGGAGCAAACCAAGAACCAATAATTTTTTTGTTCTTAATCTAACGTTAACGTAAACATCTAATTGAGGTGGAACGAGAGTTCTAGTAGGGAGTAAGTTATGACACCAAAACCATAAAAGCAAAAATTTTGATTTCTTATGACAGTGTTGCCTAAATGGTTCTACGACGAATTTCAACAGAGCGGCGTTAACTTCGAGGATACGGCACAAGTTGAAGCGTTTGACCGCAATCAACGCTCAAGTAGTGAAGAAGCCGAACAGGCACTGATTGAGTGGCTGGGTATCTCAGCAGGTCATACCGTAATTGACTTGGGAGCAGGTACTGGTACGTTTGCAATTCAAGCTGGCAAGGCAGGTGCCTACGTACACGCTGTGGACTATCGCCAACCATGCTCGCATCTGCCCAAAAGAAGGCTCGCGCCGCCAATGCCGAGAACATTGAGTTCCATCATGCTGGGTTTCTGACTTACGAGCATCAAGGCGCTCCGGTTGATTTCATTGTGACAAAAGCTGCCCTCCATCACCTTCCGGACTTCTGGAAGATGGTTGGACTGTTGCGTATGGCATCAATGTTGAAGGCTGGAGGGGTTCTCTACCTACGGGACGCGGTGTTCTCGTTCAACCCCAATGAATATCACTCCCGTATCGATGCCTGGATTGACCGAGTGGCAAAGCCAGCCGGTGAGGGCTTTACCGTCAGCGACTTCGAGACCCATGTTCGCGAAGAATATACCACGTTCGGATGGATTATCGAGGGGATGCTGAGCCGTGCCGGGTTTGAGATTGAACAAGCTGATTACCTATCACCCGAATATGCCCAGTATGTCTGTAGAAAGAGCAAGACGAAAACAGACCTAAATTCGTAGAGAAATAAGGAGAAATAGATGAAAACTCGCAAACTTGGAAGCCAAGGATTGACCGTTTCGGAACTGGGATTGGGATGTATGGGGATGTCTGAGTTCTATGGCACAGGTGATGAGGCGGAGTCCATTGCTACCATTCACCGTGCGCTAGAACTCGGTATTACTTTGCTCGATACCGCTGATATGTACGGCCCTTTCACGAATGAACAGCTAGTGGGAAAAGCGATCGCAGATCGTCGCGATCGCGTCGTACTGGCAACAAAGTTCGGCATCCAGCGTAGTGAGGATAGCGGTTTCCGTGGCATCAATGGCAGTCCTGATTACGTTCATCAGGCATGTGATGCTTCGCTGCAACGGCTGGGAATTGACTACATTGACCTCTACTACCTGCACCGGGTCGATCCTAAGGTTCCGATTGAGCAGACGGTTGGAGCAATGGCAGAGTTGGTACAGCAGGGCAAAGTCCGCTACATTGGCATCTCTGAGGCAGCTCCCGCGACGATTCGACGTGCCCATGTGGTCCATCCCATTACCGCTTTACAAACAGAATACTCGCTCTGGAGTCGCGATCCAGAAGACGAAATTCTGCCTACTGTCCGGGAGTTGGGCATTGGCTTTGTGGCTTACAGCCCGCTTGGTCGGGGGTTTCTCTCAGGCAGTATCACCAGCCCGGACGATCTGGCTGCTGATGACTTCCGCCGCAATTCGCCGAGGTTCCAAGGGGAGAACTTTAACAAGAATCTTCAGCTTGTTGAGCGCGTGAAGGAAATTGCTGGTGAGAAGGGGGTTACACCAGGCCAACTCGCGATCGCTTGGTTGCTTGCCCAGGGAGATGATATTGTACCGATACCCGGAACCAAGCGCCGTGCCTACCTTGAGGAGAATGTTGCGGCTGTGGATATTACGTTAAATCAAGCTGAACTTGACCGCATCAACGAGCTAGCGCCCAAAAATGTGGCGGCTGGCGATCGCTACCCCGACATGAGCAGTGTCAATCGATAAGCCAGTCGGTGCAAGTAAACATTGTTGGTTTTAGGGATTAGGGACTATAAGCTTTGCCCAGTCCCCAGTCCCCAGCCCCTAGTCCCTAGTCCCTTACCTATCGTATTCCACGTAATCAACGCGTCTTTCTTCAATCTGGGGAGATATAACCTCAGCTCGCCGTCTAGGTTGCAGAGTATGTGGAAGAGCATTGTAGGGGGGTTGAACCACATACGTTGTACGAGCCGCCGGACGCTGTTGTCGCGATAGCACAGATAATGCCCCAACAACGACGATACCACCACTAATTGTGATAGCCACGCCTCCC
>DATNQP010000500.1:0-22102 GCA_036703965.1 Leptolyngbyaceae cyanobacterium | reverse complement strand
CCAGTGTGGCTACGGTTGGCGTGCCTTTGACATCGCGAAGTTTTTGCAAGTCTCCCTGCGTACAGGCATTAGTAAACAGGTTAGGGAAGCATTTCTCAGTGGATATCAAACTGTTTGTGAACTTACCGAAAAAGAACTCGCGTCATTGCAAGCTTTGACTCAAACTGCTCACCTCTGGGTGTGGGCGATTAGTCTCAACGCGGCGATGCTCTACAATTACAGTCGGTTGGATGAGAGTTACTTTACGCAGCGCCTTGAGCAGTTGAAACGGTTGAAATCACCAGATTGGCAATTGTTCTAAGTCGAATGCATTGCCCTACATTACTTCTTAGCTTGTATCCGCTTCAATAGCTCGTAAAAAGGCTCCCAATTATCTTCCTGAGCGATCGCTTCCCAAACTTCTTCGATTACGGGTCGAAGTAATGCCGTCTTGGGATTCTTATCCTGCAAGCGCTTGGCAATATCTTCCATCTGAGTAGCCGATACACTTTGCAACAGGTGATGGTATAATTCACGCCACTTTCCCAGAGATAAAGGCTGTTCAGCAGATTGCAAAAATGATGCCTGGTTAAATATCTGACTAGCATCGTCTCGCCAGCTAGGGTCAAACTGTTGTGCTAACTCCCAAAAGAAAGCATGATAACCGACCTGGCTATCGTTGAGGAATTGAACCGTAACGCCCAACAAATCATCGGCTTCTGGTTCTGGCAGCTGCTCGAATCCTAGTTTATTGAGCATCAGCTGCCGATAAGCGATGTAATAATGCTCATCAAACTTTGCCAACGCAGCTTCCATATCAGCTACAGGAAGCACAGCCGCTAATGGTAGCTGAAGCATCTCCAAATTCAACCGACAAATCGCAGGTTGATTGCCGTAACTGTAGCGCCCATAATAATCAAAATAAGCAGCCGTAAACTGCGGGCTATAAGTCGGGATAAACGCATAGGGACCATAATCAAAACTTTCACCCGTGATGGACATATTGTCAGTGTTCAGGACAGCATGACAAAAGCCAGCGGTCATCCACTGTGCCACCAGTTGAGCCACTCGTTCTACCAACTCGTCATAAAACTGTATGTACTGTTCAGTTGTCCCCTCCTTACTAAGGGGGGTAATCTTGGGGTAATACTGCTCAATGACATGGTCTAACAGCTTCTTGATTAAATCTGAACGCTTAAAGTAGTGCAGCCGTTCAAACGTACCAAACCGGATATGGGAACGGCTGAAACGCACCATTACAGAAGAACGGGTGGGAGATGGCTCATCTCCCCGCCACAATGCCTCGCCAGTCTCAATCAGACTTAGGCAACGGGAGGTGTGGACGCCGAGATTATGCAACGCTTCAGCGGCAAGCACTTCCCGGACGCCACCTTTGAGGGTCAGTCTACCATCAGCACTTCTAGAGTAAGGTGTTGTTCCAGAGCCTTTCGTGCCGAAGTCGTAGAGTTCCCCATCGGTACCTCGCACTTGACCGTAGAGAAACCCCCTGCCATCCCCTAGCCTGGAGTTATATTCACCGAACTGATAGCCGTGGTACCGCAACGCCAAAAAAGGTCGCACACCCTGAAATTTACCAAAGGCTTGGATAAAATCAGCGTCTTGTACCTCCCTAGGGTCTAGACCCAGTAGGGGTAGCAACTGGTCATTGCGAAATCGTAGGATATGGCAGGGAAATTCCGCCGCCGCCACTTCATCAAAATAGTCAGATCCCAAGGATTCCAAAGCAGGTTCGTAGTTGAGGGAGAGGAACATATTAATGTCAGGGGTTGATAGCAGTACACTTGACGATAGCGATTCTCCATCCTTCAGGAACCCTTCTAGGGAAAGGGATAGCTAGCTCAAATCAGCGACCAGTGAAACAGTGATCAGTCGCGGTATTTGATACTCCAGACGCGGGGACACTCCAGGCACGGGGAAACCACCGAATCTACTCTCCGGGTCGCCGCATATCCCCCTGTGTGCGTCGAGTACTACGTCTGATCGCAACTTGGTATGAGTTTGAGATGGGGATGCCAAACCCCACTTGAAACCTACCACCACAAGAGGTGGGGGATTCCGACTCCCAAGGATAGAGTAAAAAACTCAGGACTTACGAAAATTCACCTTTTGGACACTATATAGAGTTTTGGTGGGCAGTGCCCACCCTACGTGTAGAGGTTCTGCGGAAGTCCTGAAACTGCTCACTCTTGAGAGCCACTGTGCTAACGCTTCACGTAAGCTAGGGATGTAAAATGCCAGACTCCATAATGTATCAGGAAGACGCCTATGTGGTTCTGGAACCCAACCAACCAGAGCAATTCCTAACACCGGCAGAGTTACTCGAAAAACTCAAGGCGATTTTAGTGACTCGGCAGGATGACTTGCCGCGAGATTTGCAGAAGTTCACCTCTGTAGAGGCGCAAGCTCAGTATCTGATGGAAACGTCCTGCGAGTTTGATGTTGGTCCGGGACAGTATTTACAGTGGTACGTCGTGCGGTTGGAAAAGTAAAGACGTGCCATGGGAAACGTAGAGACGTTACATGTAACGTCTCTACGTGGCGATCTCGTTTTGGGGCGTTGCAATCAGCGCTACCTCAACGCGATCGCTCTCAGGTTGCGTCAAATCGACTCGGATGCCAGGACCAAAGAATTTCTCAATCTTTTCCCGCTTTTCCTGCCAAGTCTCAAAGGAGATGAGCGGTGAGTTAAACTCCAGCACTAACGTATAAGCACCATCAACTTCAGTCTCTCGTAAGCCTGACAGCAACGGTCTTTCCTCATCCGTGGGCGATAGACCTAAACTCTCAAGGGAGCTATCAAGATGGGCTTCTTGACCATAGCGATACCGCATCACGTCTTTCCGAATCTGGTTTTGAGTAGCTGTGCCATGCTGCTCTCGTAGTTCTAGCACTGAAGGAGGTGTTGGTTCGCTCAGGCGTACAGGCTTTAACTCTGAGGCTTTGAGGGCAAGACCTCCCAGGAGAATGGGAACTCCATAAAAAAATCCCACTAGATTTAAAGTGGCATTGCCGGTCGCGTAAGCAACAAAACCTGTGAGGGCAAGAACACCCCCGACACACAAACCTAACGTTCCCAGGGAAGTTTGGCGTAACATCTTAATTAAGCTATTTCTCCAGCAATCACTTCAGCTTTATTATCCTTGCCTGTGGGTGCCATCTGGAGTGTAGGTTCCCTAAAGTCTAGTTTGAGGTGATCGCTCTGGCGAGAACAGCAAAGCGCAGATCTCGTTTGTTGGTCACCAAGAGCGAAGGCTATTCCAGTAAAGGTCTATTTTCCAAAGATGGTTCAGCTAATTCGTTGGACTCCCCATGCCGTTCCTTAAAGCGGTGCTGGAATGAATAGGCAGCCCTCAAGGGGGACACAGAGCCGCCTCATGTCATAAATCTTTGTCTGCTATCCTCTTATCCCTAGCAGGGTCTTTAAAATGATAAAAGAAGAAAATCAAGAAGCTACAAAAAGAAATACTGTACTCCTCGATCAGCTAAACTCGCTGAAGCAGGAGGACGAAACGTTGTATAACATCCTAGCTGTAGATGTTTGGGCTTTAGCCAAAACCATGGATGAATTTCAACCTGGCTTCTGGTCGGCTTTTATGACAAATCGGGAGAAAGCACTCAAGCGGTTTATTTCGGAAGTCATCAAGAACAAACGTCCAACCCCCAAACGCCCTCCCTTCCTGCGTTAGTCTTTTTGTATCTAGACAACAGTTAGTTACAAGGATGTCAATAATGAACCCACAAACACTTCGAGAACGAATTGCTCTTATCGAAAGCCACCGGGAGTCTCTGGTGAAGCTGCTGGAGCAACCCGACCTAGGTACCCTAAGAATTGATGTAAATCAGGCGCTCGAAGAACTAGATGACTTAATCGATGAGTTTAAGCGCACCTTCCCGGATGCGACAGGAGCTACCTAGCTCAGAACCCTGGTTTTGTGCCGCTCGTTTTGTTGTTCGACTAGAGCGGCGCTTTTTTATTGTTCAGTATAATTGCTGTTTACCCTACCCTCTATGGATTGGGAGTTACGGTTACCCAACTGCTTTACTAAGTTGATTAGATCCATAGTGGCAGTATCTTTCTTACAGAAGACATCAATCGGAGCCGTTTGGCTCATCACCTCAATCTGGGGGTCGTCAACTGAAGTGTAAGCAATAATCTGAGTGTTTGGCTCGATGCTTTTGATATGGGTGGAGGCACTTAAACCATCCATCACTGGCATCTGGAGATCTAGGATGATCACATCAGGGTGATGGCGCTCAACCATTTCAATCGCTTCTTTACCGTTGCTAGCAAGACCCACTAGCTCAATATTCCTCTGGCTAGACAAGGCTAGCTTGAGGCTGAAGCGAGTTAATTCATGGTCATCAACAACAAGAACACGTAGAGTAGGATGCTGACAGGACAACATAGGAAACACTAAAGCATCAATAGGACTTTTCAAACAGTGTAGTCGGGTAGAACTCTTAACTCCCTCTACCGTGCGAGTGAATCAACCGATACAACGACGCTCTTAATGAATAAAAAACAGGTACTTGAAACAACCAAATTATAAAGTTTTTCTAAAAAATCCTGGGGTTGGTAGTAATTTCTGCTTTTGACATCATCAACAGCAATTTTCGTTGCTTAGCTTGGATTACCTCCTTTTGTGATACTAGACAGAACTTGTGAAGAAATTGTGAACAGAAGTAGGTGGACAGAACTAAACATCCGTAGATAAACAATTCCTGAAACTATCTATTCGCAAGGCTTTCACAAGGGGGGGCGGGGAGGCTACATCCTTCGTGGGTGTAGAGGAAAGCCGCCTGCCGCTGTTGTTGATTGTTGATTATTTGGGAACTGTATTAATTTCTTGCACTAAAGTCTTGGTAGATAACTTATAACTTATAACTGACTAACAAACAACGAAAGCCCCGCCCGCTAGGGGATAGGGCTTTTTACTCCACGTTTTCTACCAGAAGTTGGACTCAGGAAACTTCAAGTGCTTGTACCCTAGCGGTGAAGGGCTTAGAAGTAATTCATGCAGATTCAGACACCAGATTGGGTTAAACACGCGGTTTTCTACCAAATTTTTCCAGACCGCTTCGCCAGAAGCCAGAAACCTCGCAAGCGACTTTTGAAGCATGCCCGTTGGGAAGATTGGAATGCGATGCCCACGCTCCAAGGTTACAAGGGTGGAGATTTGTGGGGCGTCATGGAGCAGCTGGATTACTTACAAGATTTGGGGATTAACGCGATTTACTTCACCCCGATCTTTCAATCGGCTAGCAACCACCGTTATCACACCCACGACTATTACCAGGTCGATCCGATGTTGGGGGGAAATCCAGCGTTTCAGGAACTGCTAGATGCCGCTCACGAACGGAACATCAAGGTCGTTTTGGATGGGGTGTTTAACCACTCTAGTCGTGGTTTTTTCTTTTTCCATGATGTTCTGGAAAATGGCCCTCACTCTCCCTGGGTGAATTGGTTCAAGATTGAGGACTGGCCAGTATCACCCTACAATGGTGAGTTTCCTGCTAACTATGCAGGTTGGGCTGGTAATCGAGCGTTGCCAGAATTCAACCATGAGAATCCCGAAGTGCGGGAGTACATTATGGAGATTGCCGAATATTGGATTAAATTCGGCATCGATGGGTGGCGGTTGGATGTGCCGTTTGAAATTAAAGCGCCTGGGTTTTGGCAGGAATTTCGCGATCGCGTCAAAGCCATCAACTCCGAAGCCTACATTGTTGGGGAAGTTTGGGGGGATTCCCGCGAGTGGCTAGATGGTAGCCAGTTTGATGGAGTGATGAACTATCTATTTGCCGCACCAACGATCGCATTTACCGCAGGCGATCGCGTGGACATCGAGCAAGTACAAGACCGCTCCTACCATCCCTACCCACCCTTGTTTGCCGCCGAGTATGGCGAAAAAATCAAAGAGCTGTTGGAATTATACCCTTGGGAAATCCAACTCACCCAGCTGAATTTGCTAGCTAGCCACGATACCGCACGGTTAATTTCAATTGCTGGAGGCGATCGCGACAGTGTTGAATTAGCAACCTTACTGCTGTTGACCTTTCCGGGCGCTCCCAGTATCTACTATGGTGATGAGGTAGGTTTACCTGGGCGTCTCGATCCAGACTCCCGCCGTGGCTTTCCGATGGAAGCTCACTGGGAGCGTGATGTTCTCGATTACCATCGTAAGCTGATTGCCCTGCGTCATAATTATCCCGCCCTCCGCACGGGTAATTACCAGGTGCTGTTTGCTGAGGGAACGGTTTACGTCTTCGCTCGAATCTTGGGGGCAGAGGAATTAATTGTTGCCGTTAACATCGGGACTGAACCGGCACATGCCAGCTTTGAGACAGCAAGTTTGCAATCTCAGTCAAGCCAGATGTTGTATGGCACCAGTGAGGCAACCTGGACTACAGAAGGAGAATCCAGCCATTTATCCTTAAATCTGTCACCGCGTAGTGGTTGCATACTGGCTTAGGCTGATTGACACATTGCCAATAATTCATAGGAGGCAACCAATTAATCGGTTGCCTCCTATGAATTTAATTCAGTACAACGGTGCGATCCACCTCACCTATATCTGCTGGCTTAGGCAGGCAGCAGTACAGAGTCAATGACGTGGATTACGCCGTTATCAGCTTCGACATCCGGGGTAACAACTGTGGCGTCGTTCACCTTGACACCGCTAGAAGCATCAATCTTGACGTCTGAACCTTGAACGGTGGTTGCCTTATCGAGCTTGACAACGTCGGAAGACAGTACCTTGCCAGAAACGACATGATAAGTCAGAATTTTCGTCAGCTGAGGAATATCCTTCAGCAGAGAATCTACAGTGCCCTCAGGCAGCTTAGCGAAGGCTTCATCGGTGGGTGCAAAGACAGTGAAGGGACCAGGACCCTTCAGTGTTTCTACAAGACCAGCAGCCTTAACAGCAGCTACGAGGGTGTTGAAAGAACCAGCGCTAACGGCGGTATCTACAATGTCTGCCATGTTTGCTACTTTTTGTAAACTTCATCTGTAAACAATAGTAAACAGATTCTCAGCTTATGGACGTGTTCTGGATCACACAAACCATAAAGAAAGCGCACATTCCTCTATCACAGACTATTATGACTAGGACTTGCCCATAGAATCCCCATCCCCCTTTTCTAAGGGAGGCAACAACTTGTAACAAAGCGCGAATTTGCCGTTTGAATCCCTCGCTTCTATCAGCGGTTTCCATGGCGTCGAGGTTTGAATCCTCGTCTGAAGATCTCCCTGCTCCCCCTCTCATACCGAATCCGGGTTGACTACCCCCTTTTGCGGCAACCCACAAAACTTTGTAGAGACGTTCCGCCGGTTTGCGTTAGCGCAGCTCGGCGTTAGCCTAGCATGGTGCGCAGCAGCAAACGTCTCTACGACTAGAACATCGATTCAGTAATCCTAGAAGAACCCCTCCCCTAAGCCCTCCCCGATGATCCTGAGGGGAATTCTTTCTCCCCCTTCCCTGGTAGGGAAGGGGGTTGGGGGGTTAGGTTTTTATTAGTGAATTGGTGTTCTAGAACCTAAAAAGGGGCTATAGGATCGGATTTGGTATCAGGCGCTCCCTGCCTCTTCTTCAAAGGGCTGTTTGAGCCTCACAATCCCCCTGCCTTGAGGGGTGGGAATGTTAAGACAACGTATTGTACTCGATTATTGCTGGCATCAGGATTGAGTCAATGACGTGGATGACGCCATTGTCGGCAAGGATATCTGGAGTCACAACTATTGCCTGATTCACCTTATAACCATCAGAGGTATCAATAGCGACAACTGAACCCTCAACTGTCTCGGCTTCCTCTAGCTCAAGCAGGTTATCGGTTCTTACGTCACCAAAGAGAACGTGATAAGTCAGAATTTTCTTGAGCTTCGGGATGTCCTCCAATAAGCTGTCCAACGTTCCTTCTGGCAGTCTGGCAAATGCCTCATCGACAGGTGCAAAGAGAGTATAGGGACCAGGACTCTTCAGAATATCTACCAATCCGGCAGCCTCAACCGCCTTGACCAGCGTGTTGAATGAACCTGCATTGACGGCAGTCTCGACGATATCAGCCATGAGTTTTCTTTCTTTGTAAATGTATATCCTGTTAAGGATTACAACAGATGAGATTTAACAGGCATCTTTCAAAGGTTTGAGTTGCTACTCAATGACTGGACGTTATTCCTCTTTGCTGCAACTGCTGCATGAAAAACTCTTCTAAAGAGGAACGAGCCAGGTTCATAGCAAGTAGTTGGGCACCCATGAGGCGGAGGCTGGCGAGAAACTCTTGGGGTTCGGCCTGCAATTGACCGTACCAAAAATCCTCGTCGAAGGACAGGTTCTTGACCCAGCGTTTGAGGATGTCTACGTTGCCGCCTTTGCCTTTAACTTGATACGTATCAGCATTACCCAGCAGTTCATCCAGAGAGCCGATACAAATTAATTCTCCATTAGCGAGGATAGCGACACGATCGCAAATTTTCTCGACATCCGACAACACATGGCTATTGAAGAAAATCGTCTTGCCTTGTGCTTTGAGAGAGAGAATAATCTCCCGAATTTGGTAGCGTCCCATGGGGTCAAGACCAGACATCGGCTCATCCAAAAATACCACGTCTGGGTCGTTAATTAAGGCTTGCGCCATACCGACGCGCTGAAGCATTCCTTTGGAATACTGTCGTAGCTGTTTCTTACGCGCCGCTGTCTTGGATAAGCCAACTAAATCTAACAGTTGAGGAATACGCTGCTGTTGTACGTCCGGTGGAATTTCAAATAGCCCAGCGATAAACTGCAAAAACTCCCAGCCAGTCAGATAGTCGTAGAAGTAGGCGTTTTCTGGCAAGTAGCCGATTTGTTGCTTTACCCTTCTATCGCCGATTGGATGGCCTAGCAACCATGCCCGCCCGGATGTCGGACGTACAATTCCCAGTAGCGTCTTCAATAAGGTTGTTTTCCCTGCGCCATTGGGTCCGAGCAACCCAAACGTTTCTCCCTGATAGACCGTCAGGGAGCACTTCTTGAGGGATTCAATTTTTTGATTCAGCCAGAAGCCAGTGCGATAGATCTTTGTCAGTTCAGAAGTCTGTACGACTGGTATCCGGTCAACGCTAGTTAGTTCAGCTGGCAAATCAGCAGTAGAGTCCATCCCAGTACAAGCGATAGCGAAAGCGCTGCTGCAAGCAGATCGCTTATATCTCCTGACCTAATCATTCCCTATTGCGCGATTTTTGTGTCATTTCAGAAGCGAACTTTCCGCTAGAAGAATACTGATAAGGTCGGAGGGGATTGGGGATTGGGGGAAGACTTGAAGTAGGTAATCTTACGATGGGAAGAAACTTAGTAAAGCATCCTCCCTCTAGACGCTTTGAGGGGCGGCGGTAAAACAGACCCATCTAGCGTACTAGCTCCTAGTTGGGCGGGGATAGTGGCTCTGTGATTAAAAGTTTCAGCTGAGGCTTGTACTACCCGTGGCAGTTCGATATAGAAGGTAGAACCCTGACTGACTTGACTTTCAACCGTAATGGTTCCCTGCATTAACTGAACTAATGATTTTGTAATTGCCAGTCCCAAACCTGTACCCGAGTACTTTCGAGTAGTGGTCTGATCGATCTGCCGGAACTCCTCAAAAATATGCTCCAACTCATCCTGGGCAATCCCAATTCCCGTATCCTTGACAGCGAGTAGTAATCGATCGGTAGAGATTTCCTTCACTTCCACCTGAACACTGCCGCTTTCGGTAAACTTAATCGCATTTGAGAGGAGATTGCTCAAAATCTGCCGCAGGCGGACGCTGTCATTGATTACGTTAGGGTTGGGTAAATCCGTGTAAACGTGCAACGCTAAGTGCTTTTCATCCGCTAGGGAGCGAAGTTCATCAGTGGTTGCTCTTACCAGTGTCTCCAGGTTAAAGGCTTCCAGTTTAAGATCTAAACGTCCAGCTTCGATTTTAGACAAGTCAAGAATTTCATTAATCAGCGCCAGTAGGTGTTTGCCATTGTTGAGAATGCGTTGGAGCATATCAGATTGTTGGGGCGTCAACGAATTTTGGCGCTGGCGCAATAGCAGCTGGGAAAAGCCAATGACGGCATTCATGGGCGTGCGCAACTCATGAGACATGGTGGCGAGAAACTGAGATTTCAACCGCGCCGCTTCCATCAGTTGTAAGTTCTGTAGCTGAACCTGTTGTCGCTGGATTTCCAGTTCTTGGTTTTGAGCCGCCAGCATTTCGTTCTGATCTTCTAAGCGTGCCTCTTGCTCCTCCAAGGCTTTAATCATCCTGGCATTATCAATTGCGATCGCGGCCTGTTCACCCACGGCTATCAGCAGATTCCGGTCTTCCTCATCAAAGGCATTCTTATCTTCCCAATTCCCAATCGCTAGTACCCCCAGACGTCCTGCCTCCACCGACTCGATTGCCACAGCATAAATCGCCGCAGGACTCTCCTCCAACTGCTCCAATTTACAATCATTGCCCTGAATCAACTGAGAAACCCCACTCGAAAACACCTCTGAGAGCAAGCCATTCTTAGGAGAAAAGGCATCTTCCAGGCGCAACTTTTCCGTCCCGATTCCCGCCGTCACCGTCAAGACTAGTCGATTGCATTGAGGATTGTTGAGCATAATAAAGCAAAACTGGGCACCGGGAATTGCCTGCGCCACAGAGCGCACCATCTCCCGCAACAGACCCGGTAGGTCAGTCAAGCGCTGGTTGAGTAAATTAGTCAACTGCTGGAGTGTCCTCAACTGCTGTTGCTGTTCGCCTAGAATCAAAATTGCCTGACGCAGGTTCTCACTTGCTTCCTGTGTCTCCCGATAAAGCTGACCCTTTTCAATCGATAACACGGCTCGACGAGCCAATTCCTCTGCTAGAGCCAAGTCAGCCGGACCATAGCGACGCTCATCTTTAGTGGACACCAAGGAAATTGTACCCAAAGCCTGGCCGCGCACCAAAAGTGGCACGATCGCATAGGACTTGATGCCCATATCACGAATAATTTGTAGGTGCTGAGCATCGTGCGTCGCCGACACCAACTCTTCCTGGGAAACCTCCCGCGCCACGGCGGCAATACCTGTACGTAACACCTCTATTGCCGGGTGAGAGCTGTTGAGGTCTAGTGGATAAAGCTTGTGCAGTTGTCGCGCCTGCTCCTCTCGCTTGGGATCAGCATGGGCAACGCCCATTCGGCGCACTGTACCGTTCTCTACAATATCAACGATGCACAGATCTGCCAGGAAAGGCACTGGCAGTTTGGCAAGGTTTTCCAGAGTCTTTTCGTAGTCGAGGGAAGCCGAAAGTATAGCACTCGCCTCAGCCAGAAATCGTAACGATTCTTCTGCCCGCTTACGCTCAGTAATATCACTGACGATGCCTGACATGCGGAAGGGTCGCCCGTGCTCATCCCGCCACGCTTTGCCACGAGCAATGCAGTAGCGATATTCTCCCGATGTATGCAACAGCCGAAATTCTACTTCCAGTTCAACGTGCTGATCTTGCAGGTGATTTGCCACCGCCTGACTAATTCTGAATCGATCCTCCGGATGCAGCAGCTGACAAAACAAATCATAGTTAGCACTCAGTTGGGCAGCTGACAAGCCGGTAATTTCATAGATGCGGTCATTGCAATAAATTTCGTGGGTAACGAGGTCCCAATCCCAAATCCCGTCGTTTGAACCTTCTAGCACCAGCCGGTAACGTTCTTCACTTTCACGTAGCCGCGTCGTCGCCAGCGCTGCCTCTGTTTCGGCTCGGTAGATACGAACTGCATTGCGTACACTACGTGAGAGAGTTTCTGGTGAGACTTTGCTTTTGGCAAGATAGTCTGATGCCCCGGATTTCATGAGTTCGACAGCCGTTTGCTCATCTCCTTGACCCGTCAACACGATCAAAGGGACTTTGCTCCCAGCACCCCGTATTTCTTGAACCAGAGCCAGTCCATCGCCATCCGGCAGGCGGTAGTCAAGTAAAACACAGTCGAAGCTTTGTTGACTCAAGGTAGTGATGGCACTTTTGCAGTCAACGGCTACTGCCATTTCTACTGGGACACCAGCTGTCTTGAGCGCTCGGCGTACCGCCATGCGATCAACTTCATCATCCTCTACCAGAAGTATTTTTATAATCTCTTCCATAATTGGCTTTGAGCTGGCGAGCCTCTAGCTTTGATCTGTCTGCTCTTAATAATCATTCTGTAAAACTTTCGTCTGTTTTTGTCTCTATAAATTGACAGGTTAATTCTGCTCTAGCTTGTGACAAGTAAAGATTATTAAAGATTCTCAACTCAAGCGCATGCCATCCCAACATTAATCGCTCATTAGCCAGCTACGGCATTTCACTGAGCGTCCAATACTTATTCAGCGTCCCGATCGCTTCCACAAATTTATTAAACGTTACAGGCTTAATAATATAACCAGCGACATTGAGATTATAGGCTTCCACCTTATCTTTATCTTCATTAGAGGTTGTCAGCACAATTACTGGGAGTGCTCTCAGCTCCGGGTCAACCCGTAACTCCCGCAGGAACTCAATCCCGCCCATTTTCGGCATATTGAGGTCAAGCAAAATCAGTCTTCGCTGCCCAGGTAGCAGCTTTGGCATTTCGTTGCTCCGCAACAGGGCTAATGCCTCAAGACCATTTGCTGCCACGTAAAGCGGACTGGTGATGTTATTTTTCTTAAACGCCCGCTTTACGGTCATCACATCGACTTCGTCGTCATCAATTAGTAAAAGGCTTGTTTGTTTCTCTTCCATCACTAAGCGCCTTGTCCCATTGATTGCTTAGGCCAGGTAAAGCGGAACGTTGCTCCCTGATTGGGCTGAGATTCTAGGGAAATTGTGCCTCCTTTATCTTCAATAATTTTTTTAACAATTGCCAAACCCACACCCGTGTTTTCTACAGTGTCTCGGGGTTGCAGAGTTTGAAATATCACAAAAACTTTGTCATGGAACTCAGGAGCAATTCCTGGTCCATTATCAGCAACAGCAAACTCGTAAAAGTCTGTTTGCTCTTCAACTGAAATTACAATCTGCCCATCCGGTCGGTGATTGTGTTTGATTCCATTACTGATTAAATTGGCAAACACCTGTTCGAGAGGCAAGCGTTCTGTCATTAACATTGGCATTCCTGGCATCACCGTGACTGTAAATCCTGGTGGTGGGGCTAAAGAATCAATGACCTCTGCTAGCAACGCTTCAACATCTACCACTTCTGATGCTGTTGAGATACGCCCAATCCGGGAGTACTGCAAAAGACCATTAATCAGGGCTTCCATGCGATGGACACGACCCTGCATCAAGTCCATTTGGTGCCGAGTATCTTCCGTTAAGTAGGGAGCGAGGTCTTCTTCAAGCCACACACAGAGATTTGCGATCGCTCTTAAGGGAGCCTTGAGGTCGTGAGAGACAATATAGGCAAATTGGTCGAGTTCAATGTTGCGTTTCTCCAGAATTGCCGTAGTTTGTGCCAGCACTGTCGTCAGCCGCGCTAGTTCCTCAGCACGCGATCGCAACGCTTCTTCAGCTTTCTTACTCTCAGTAATATCCTGCGTCATCGTCATGCCGGACAAAACTTCACCGTCTTCGTTGCTTACAGGCAACACATGGAGACGGTAGATGCGGTCAGCAAATGGTATTTCCGTAACGGTAGCCTTGCCCGCTAAAGCATCGCGATAAAGCGGCTCTAGTACTTGAGCGGTTTCCAGCGGCAATGTCTCCCAAATCGTCTTACCTGTAAGCCCTTCACTCTCAAGCTTGACCATCGCCAATCCTGTCCCTTCGGCGATGTTGTATCGCAGGTCTTGGTCAAACAGGAAGACGGCTCCATTCGGGAAGTTCTTCACCAGCGTGCGATATAGCTCTTCGCTTTTTCTGAGTGCTGCTTCTGAGCGCTTCCGTTCAGTGATGTCTTGGTTGATTTCCAGATAAGCCAGTGGCTTACCTGTCTCGTCCCGCTGCAATGTCCAGCCACTAGCAACAGCAATACGGGTACCATCGCGTCGAGAATGTACCAGTTCCCCGTTCCAGTACCCGTTTTTGAACAACAGCTCTTTGATTTCCTCTAGCGGTTGAGGAAATTCAGTTTTTAGGAAGCTGTGGACGGTTTGACCCACCGCTTCTGCTGATGTCCAACCGTAAAGCCGTTGAGCGCCTTGGTTCCAATAGGCAATCGTTTCGTTGAGGTCGCGCACCATAATTGTGTCATTCGCCAAATTCAACAGCTGGGCTTGCTTGAGCAGGGTTTCCTGCGACTGCTTGCGCTCGGTGATGTCACGCACAATCACAATGAACAAAGGCTCATTATCTAGCGGCATTTCGCTGATGGCAAACTCCATTGGGAAGGTCTTGCCTTCTTTGCAACGCCCTACCGTTTCCTGCTGAAGTCGTAGCTTGTCTTGATTCTTCCCTACAAGCTCACTCATCACCTTGCCGCTATCATCTGTAAACGATTCTGCAATTAGTCGTTGCAGGTGTTTACCGACGACTTCATCGGCTTCATAACCAAAGATTTCTGAAGCAGCGGCATTCGCCGACTGGATATAACCTCGCTCATCAAGGATGAGAATTCCATCGACGACATTGTCGAAAACTGCCTGTAGGTAGAAGTTGCTTTTTCGCAAGTGGCTTGCCCGCTCTGTCAGCTCTTGGTCTAACTGGTTGAAGAGATAGCAAGCGGCGAGTGAGCCAACTACACCGATAGCGAAAGCTCCCCACTGCACAACAGTTGTCAACTCCCGCCACCATATCGCTTGCGCTTCGCGATCGCGTTGCAACTGTTCCTCTTGCTCGGCAAACTCCGCAATTTGAGAGCGCAGCTGATCCATCAGCGACTTGCTCTTGAGCAACTGGTTAGTCACTGTTGGCGAACCGACTGTTGTTGGTTCTGACACCTCAGTCACCTTTACTATCTGCTCTAAAAGCCTCATTTGTTGCTGCGCTAGTGTTGGAATGCTTTGGAATTGCTGATGCCGTGGCGAATTGGCTTGCACTTTAGTGGTAAGTGCCTTAAGCGCCTCAGGTAAACGGACTCTTGCCTCGGAATAAGGTTTCAGAAATTCCGGACGCCTGGTAATCACGTAACCTCGAACGCCTGTTTCCGCATTGATTAGCGCTATGAGCAAGCGATTGGTTTCCATTATTGTTTGCAGGCTCTGATCCTGCTGCTTGCGAGCGGCTATAGTTCTAGACCGCAACCCCGCAATTGCAAAAATTGCAACAAACAAACAGATAACTGGAATCGAGATAATAAAAGCGCCTCGCCAGCGAACGGAAAGATCAGAGCGGAGCTTATGCCGAGTCGGCGAAATCTTAGAGGCGTCCATAGCTTTTCAACAGTGTGCAGTGCTGAGTCGGGTTCTAGGGAGCCGAGCAATTAGAATTATTTGACAAAATATACAATGTATGTTAAACAAACATTCGGGGAACAATTTATAGCGATCAAAGATTTTTTGTCCGAATGCTTCGCCCTACACGGAATGTTGCTCCTTCCTCAAGAACCGCTCAATTTCTTAGGCCAAGTGAAGCAAAATTTTGCTCCCTGACCTTCTTGAGATTCTAATCGGATGGTACCGCCTTTGTTTTCTACAATCCTTTTGGCGATCGCTAAACCTACCCCTGTGTTCTCTACTGTGTCTCTAGCTTGGAGAGTCTGAAAGATCGCAAATACTTTTTCATGAAACTGAGGCGCAATTCCCGCACCATTATCCGCCACACTAAACTCATAAGCGTCCTCCAGCTCTTGGCAGCCAATCTCTACCCTTCCCTCCGGTGAGGGGTGATGTTTGATGGCATTGCCGATGAGATGGGTGAACACTTGCTGAAAGGGTAAGCGCTCGGTGACCAGTGTTGGCATTTCTGGCGCGACTTCGAGGGTGAACTGGGTGGGTGGTGTGAGGGTGTCAATAATTTGTGTCAACAAAACTCTCACATCCACTCGTTCTGGCGGACTTTTCAGCCGACCCGCACGAGAATATTGCAAAAGACCCTCGATCAGGGCTTCTAAGCGGTGAACTCGCCCGCGCATCAATTGCATTTGGTGCAAGTTTTCTTCATTGAGTTGGTCAGAGAGGTCTTCTTCAATCCATTGCGATAGGTTGGCGATCGCCCGTAGGGGTGCCTTCAAATCGTGAGAGGTGACATAGGCAAACTGGTCGAGTTCAGAGTTCCGCTTTTCTAAGGCAGTAGTGGTCTGGTTCAGGATAGCGGTTGTCTGAGCCAACTGTGCTTTTGCCTTTTCTAGTGCTTCATTGGCTTGCTGGCACTTGATCGCCACGGCTAGGACATTAGCGACAGACTGGAGGAAATCAACATCATTACGGCTAAACACCCGTCGCTTGCTGGTGTAAGCCCCCAAAACGCCAAAGGGACGATAGGAGATATTAGCCGACGTGCTTTCCCAAGTCTCTTCCTGGGGTATCGCTTCAATGAGAACGCTCATGCCACTAACAATATTGTGGTCGTGAAGCAACGATGAACCTCGAAAGCGTGTTTCGCGGTGCAGGTCTTCTACAACTACGGGTTTACGGTAGTACAGGGTATAGCCTGCCTGGGTATTAGGACTGGCGTCGATAATAGCCTGCCCCACCAGACTGGGCTGCCAGCCGACGCCTGCCCGAAGCCGCAAGCCATTTTCATCGGGAAGTAATTCCAACACTTTGCAATATTCTACCGCTAGGGTTTGGCAGACTAGAGAGACCCCTTCGTCTATCAACGTCGAAACTTCGGTTCCCCAGAGTGCTGCCCGACCCAGTTGAGCGACAACGGCTTGCTGACGCATATGGACTTGCAGTTCTGCCTCCACAAGCTTCGCCAGCGTAATGTCCACCATCAGACCGCGACGCTTGTGTACCTGACCTTGGTCATCCCGAACGATGTAAGCGCGATCGCGTAGCCAGACCACCCGCTTATCTGCCGCTAGGCACCGATACTCCAGCTCATAATCTCGACTTTGCCCCATTTCCTTGCGCCATAGAGCCACAGTCCATTGTCGGTCTTCTGGATGAATCAGGTTTACCCAAAAATCGGGTTCCTTTAGCCACTGCTCGACAGGATAACCTAATAGTCGCTCAGCACTCTGACTGACAAAGGTGAACTGCTCAGTGGTTGCCTCGGCTTCCCAAACAATGAGCTGGGAAACTTCATTAACGAGAGTCCGGAGGCGCTGTTGTCCTAAGTCTGCTGTATTGTGTGCAACTTGCTGCCTCAGCTGTAAGTTAGCTTGTTGCTGATTGGCAACCGCCAACTGAGTCATGAGTTGAGGCTGAGGTTTTGAGGGTTTCGCCGTTTGCGTTTGAGCTTCTGCACTTTTTTTCCAAGATGCTACTAAGTACTGCTCCGGTTGTCCCATGAGCGTGTAGGTGCCAATCCACTCTAAAAGCTGACCCTCTGTTCCAATTACCGGGGTTCTTTGCTCGACGAACCAGCGGTAAGTGCCGTCTGCTCCAAGAATGCGGCAGGCAAGTTCGTAGCGTTGCGGTTTTTTTGACCCCAAAATGCCATTGCTAAGGGCGGGTGTTTGCGAAGCGGTAGCGAGCTGATGGGCGTCTGCGTTTGCAAAGCAGGGGAAGTCAGTAATATAGCTATCTCGTAGGGAATCGTGGTCTTCTGGGTGTAGCGCCTTAAGAAATTCCCAGCCGAGTGATTCTGTTGCTGTCAACCCGGTATACTCATACCATCGCTGGTTAAAGTAAGTGATTGCCCCGTTGACTTCTGCAAGCCAAACAATTTGAGGTACGATTTCCAGAAGACAACGATTTCTAGCTTCATTTGCCTCCAAGCGTCCCTGAAGGCACTGGATGCTCTCTAGGGCTTCACACTCCTTGCCAGATTGAGGCAAGTTTTGATTATTATGATTGAAGGATGTATCCATTATGGGTTCTTTTAAACTACCTTAACTCCACACCCGACAACAGATAAAGACGTTTGGACGAGGGCTTTCAATTTAAGCTAACTATAAAGGACGTTTGTCAAGAGACGGAACTATCAAAAATCTATCGGAAGTGGAGAAATCACTACCCCTATCGATGGGTGGACATCACTAGGTAATGAGCCAAAACATTTTAGACTTTTTTAGTAAAATCTATAAATTCCACCTCCTGGACGTTGACGATGAGTAAAATTCGCGTTGCTCTAATTGAAGACCACGACCTAACTCGGGTTGGGATCAGAACAGCGCTGCAACAGCGTAGTGAAATTGAAGTTGTCGGCGAGGCCGCCAATGCTGCCGAAGGTCTGAGCTTACTGGAAACGTCCAGGCCGGATATCGGAATCGTTGACATCGGCCTTCCTGACATGGACGGAATTGAATTGACACGGCGATTCAAAGAATCTCAAGCCGCAGCGGAAGGACACCAAACCAAGATTCTGGTATTGACTTTGCAGGATAACGAGGAATCGGTAATGGCAGCTTTTGCCGCTGGTGCCGACTCTTACTGCATGAAAAATATCAGTTTTGATAATTTGCTAGAAGCGCTACAAGTCACGAATGAAGGGAACGCTTGGATTGACCCTGCGATCGCGAGGATTGTTCTCAAGCAAACTAAGGTAACCGAGGCGGGTTCTGATGCCGCAGCGGCCCTGAAAACAGTGACGATCAATGCCGCTGAACCGGAGTATAGCCAACTGATTGAAGCCTACCCCTTGACAGAGCGGGAATTGGAGGTTTTGCAGTTAATCGTTGAAGGTTGCAGCAATGCAGCGATCGCTGAAAAGCTGTACATCACCGTGGGAACTGTCAAAACCCATGTCCGGAATATCTTGAATAAGCTCTGCGCTGATGACCGTACCCAAGCAGCTGTCCGCGCCCTCCGCTCTGGCTTGGTGGGTTAATCCATTATGCTTGAAGAACAACAGGCTTCTATCAAGGTATGAGAACGATGCTCTTCGATCTCTCGTATCAATCGTAGTCTGGGTCTCCTTCAACGCATCGTCCGTCTACGTCAGTAGAAATTCACGCTTACTAATCGAGAGCCAGCGGTAATCTATACTGCTGGCTTCTATACTGGTTTTGAACTGGAATATACTGCCTGATTTACGATAATTTCAAATGTATTAGTATTTTAATGCCCTATGAGGCTTCGGTCATCCAGAGTGGAATTGAACGAATGGGAAGGCGACGATCGCTCTCGCGAACTGTCTTTGGCATCGCCCCCAACTAAAACAGATAGTTTATCCAATCGTTGAGGAGGCAATGCAAGATGATGGAGGAAAAGACAAGGGGCATCTCAAGCGGGAAGAATGCTTTGAGAATTTTGTCCGGCTGTTGGTAGGCAGGAACGCTGACAGCATACAATTGGACGATCCTCAAACTGTCGTCTCTAACTAACAAGAGAACCGGAGAGAGCAAATGAGTCAGGCCGATCGGAGCAAACTCAAACTGATGGTAGTGGATGATGAGCCTGACAACTTGGATTTACTGTACAGAACATTCCGGCGGGATTTTCACGTTTTCAAAGCCGATGGAGCAATGAAGGCTCTTGAAATTCTGGACACTGAAGGAGAGATGGCTGTCATCATCTCTGATCAGCGGATGCCCCTAATGAATGGGACAGAATTCTTGAGCAAGACGGTTAACCGCTTCCCAGAGACAATTCGCATCCTTCTAACTGGCTACACTGATGTAGAAGATTTAGTGGAAGCGATTAACTCTGGCAAGGTATTTAAATACATCACCAAGCCTTGGAACCCTGAAAACCTCAAAGCCGTCGTTCAACAAGCCGCCGACACCTACCGGGTGCTCAAGCAAAGAACCAATGAACTTCGCCGTGCCTTACAAAGAGAAGAACTGTTCAATTTGGTGACAACGGCGATTCGAGAGTCGTTGGACTATGGCAGTATGCTACAGACGATTGTCACGACGATTGGTCAGACTTTTAAGGCAACAGGTTGCATTTTGCGCCCAGTCGATGGTGAGCAGATCATACTAGAGTCTTTCTCTTACCAGGCTGATAGTGAAGCTGAGATACTACCCATACCTGATGCCGAGGCAATCATCCAAAACGTTATAGAAAGCCGCCAGAGGCAGCTTTTTCAAAACGAAATCCACGGTAATCAATTAGTGCATCTGGTTGTTCCCTTGGTCTGTCAACAACAACTGTTGGGGGTTCTGTCTCTCTATCAGCAAGGCAGTGGTCATTCCTGGATGCCTGAAGACATTCAGTTGATTGAAGCCGTTGCTGAACAGGCAGCTTTGGCAATTTCCCAGGCAAAACTCTACCAACGCACCCAATTGCAGGCTCAGCAGATGCGTGCTGAGCTAGAAGTAGCGCGTCAGATCCAAAACAACTTGCTGCGCCAAAGCTGGCCAGATGTCGAACAGGTGCGAATGCAAGCTCACTGCTACCCAGCGCGGGAAGTAGGGGGCGATTTTTTTGAAGTCTATGTTCATCCTCAAGGGGATGTCTGGCTAGCCGTCGGTGATGTCTCTGGCAAAGGTGTCCCTGCGGCTTTATTTATGGCAAGTGCGATTTCGATCTTGCGCCGAGAACTGGCTCAAGAGATATCTCCAGAGCCAGAGATCGTGATGCAAAATCTTAACAGCAGTATGTCAGACGACCTCTTTAGTACCAACTGTTTCATCACAATGGTACTGGCTCGCTATACACCCGAATCTCGGCAGTTGGTCTACGCTAACGCTGGTCACATCTATCCCATCGTTTGGTCCCACCGCCTGGTAGTCCAAGAGCGGGCAGCACCAGAAAATTTAGTAACGGTGGAGCCGAACTACCTCAAGGTTCGTGGCGTCCCCTTGGGTATTTTAACGGTTTGGAAAGCCTCAGCGGGGCTTTTAACTTTAAATCCTGGTGAGGTCTTTCTGTTAATTAGTGATGGAATTACAGAGGCGACGGTCAAAAAAGTGCTAGATAACAGTCAACGGACTGTATCCAACCCCCTGGCATCTATCAACCCACAAAACAGTGAGCATAGTACTAGTTCGATGCTTGGGTCATCGGGTCTCTGGCAACTCCTGCTTCAGGAGTCAGAACCCTTTGATTTGACCAATTTATTAGTTCGCATTCGAGAATGTACTAACAATGTTCAGGAAGACGACCAAACTATACTCTCTCTGGAGGTTCTGTAGTCAATGAAAACGGAACTGCACGTACCGAGTGACTTGAAGTTTTTGACTATCGTCGAAAGCTGGCTACTGGGCAGTTTGGAAGTAGAGCTAGGCGACTCTGTCGATTGGTCGCGTCAATCCAATCGTTTGCGACTGGCGTTAGTGGAAGCTTACTCAAATGTGGTGCGTCACGCTCATCGAGATCAACCAAATTTACCGGTCTTGATTCGCTTGGAACTCAAAGATCAAGATATTGCACTAGAGATTTGGGACCACGGCACAGGCTTTGACTTATCCACTTATCTGCCACCTAAGCCAGACGATAAACAGGAAAGTGGATATGGTTGGCTAATTATGAACCGCCTAATGGATAGGGTTGAGTATCGGTTGCAGGTTAATGGTCGTAACTGTCTGAAGCTAGAAACCAGTTTGCCTAAAGCTGAAAAACCTTAGGACAAGATTGCACAATTTCCGTAGCGACGTTGTGCAACCTGTTCGCCCTGTAACTTGCAACTGTTAGGGGAGAAAGCAGGTCAACGGCGAAGGCTTAGTAACTCTTGGGGAGATGCTAAGAGCTTGATTCTGGTGCTAAGAATTTCCTGTTCGGGGCTGAGTACAAATATCCAAGAAACATTGACGCCGAACCAGGGTGTCTGTACTTTGCCAGTGACCTGAATCTGAGTTTGCTCGTTTAAGGGTGTTTCAGCAATTCCTCGGCGGGGAAATAGCTGCATTCCCTTCGCTTCGGCTTCCAGATAGTTTGCGATCGCAACTCGTCCTTCTATTGGCTTTTCAAAGGGTGGATGCATTACACCCGTGTCAGCAAACAAGGCAGCTGTTGCTTCATAGTCACCAGCGTTCATTGTTTCAAAGTAACGCAATACTACGGGTTCAGTAATTCCTTCTAGGGTCAAGTCAGTGGTAGGAGCAGACTGAGAGACTGGAGTTATGTCGTTGGCAATTGTCATCAGATTTTCCTAAAACACAAAACCAATATTAAATAAGAAGGCAGGTCTAAACCTGCCCTCATAGATGGATTTTGCAGAACTTTCTCTAGATATA
>DATNQP010000499.1:0-12439 GCA_036703965.1 Leptolyngbyaceae cyanobacterium | reverse complement strand
GGTCTGGCGGACGCTAGACTCCTAGCTGCTCATACAGATGGGATAGTCATGGTTGTCGGATTAGGTAGAACAGACCGGTCTGTTTTGACACAAGTTTTATATGGCTTAAAAACGTCTCACGCCAGAGTTCTGGGTGTTGTTGCCAATGGTGTCAAAGGCTACACGACCAGTTCCTATGACTACTATCACCGCTACTATGCTAAGACCCCTAGAGAACAACAGCTCGGTGGAGGACGCCGATAATACTATTTCATACCATTTCACTTTATGGCTGCAACAGATAGTTGGGTAATGGGTAATGGGTAATCGGTAATGGGAATGAACCGTTTCTTGCCAATTAGCAATTACCAATTACCAATTACCAGTCTTTCATGTGTAGCAATGTTTTAGTGAATTGGTCTCACTTGAGTGAGTTTGAGCAAGCTGGGAACTTGCCAGCAGAGCAAAGTTTCTCAAACAGCAAATTAACAGCTGCTTGATTCCCTGCCACAGTCAGGTGGAAGTTATCTCGAAAATAAGTTTGTACTGTGGCTTTGGGCAGGGTTGACCAATCTGCGTGAACGTCAATTAAAGGAACCTGTATTGCCTTGCACAGCTCAAGGAACTGGGGTTTGTACGTTGGTGGATTAGAAGTCGGCACCAGATTATCAAGTTCAGGGATAAACAGGATAAAAACTGGTATTTGTTTAGCTTGAACCAGCGTTACGAATGCTTCGAGTTGCTGCATATTCTGCTTAAACTGCTGCTCTGGAGCGAGGGCTGAAGGCAGTGGTACTTCAGTAGAACCAGAGCTGAGGC
This sequence comes from Leptolyngbyaceae cyanobacterium, assembly GCA_036703965.1. Classification (GTDB taxonomy): domain Bacteria; phylum Cyanobacteriota; class Cyanobacteriia; order Cyanobacteriales; family Coleofasciculaceae; genus DATNQP01. Next base: position 11,641 of record DATNQP010000499.1, on the reverse strand, counting down.
CGAAAATAGGGGCTAGATTAGGCCAAGTGTAGCGAGTCCAAACTTCTTGGATCGCCAGTAGTGGCGCTTGGTCAGGATAGTTGGGGTCATTGCCGACTCGTTCGCTAGTACTGGTGGGCTGAGTCAGGTCGTGGCTACTCAGTTCCAGGATTACTGCATCACTTTCAAAGGTTCCGAACTTGCCCAGATACCCCAACTCATTGCCAATACCCCAAGACCCCGCTGAAGCATTCAGCACTTGGGCGGGGTGTCTGGAGGTGCCTAATCGTGCCTCAAATAGTTCGGAAATTGTTTGCATCTGATCAATGTGACTGCCACTGTTGAGAACTGAGTCACCTATCATCAAAATTCTTAACGTTCCTTGAGGCTTATTAGCATTAATTGGCTCGGAGCGTTGGGAGTACTGGTTATACTGAGCTTTTTTGCCAAAGCGGAATACTTCTTGATTCGGTCGAAAGCGGTAGCCTGTATCAGGATCGGCTTGAAGTAAAACCGGATTACCTAATCCGAAAGCCAGTCGCAGAATGACTTCAGTGGCGATTAAAGCAAAGATTGCACAACTCGGTATCCAGTACTTAGCAGGAAACTTCATTTTAATTCCAGATTGCTGGAAAATCGGGGAATGGGTTGTTTTTGCAGCAGAGCAGAATAGACAAAGGAAAGGTTCTGAGCGATCGCACTCCAGCAATAGCGACGACTAACCAAGCGCTTGCCATTCTCACCCAGTTTGTGCCGGAGTTCTGGAGAGACTAGCAGCTCAAGCGTTGCATCGGCAACAGCATCCACTTCTCCTTCGACAATCAGCCCCGCTTTCGCCTCGGCAATTTCTGGAGCAATTTGGACACCCGGAGTGATAATGACGGGTAACCCTACCGCCATCGCTTCAGCGACAGCAATGCCGAAATTTTCGGAAAAGGATGGCAAGACGAAGATGTCTGACCCTTGCAGCAGTAAATCCTTTTTTTGACCTGTAACAAAGCCTGTCATGGATGTTTGAGACTGCAAGCCTAGAGATGACACTAAGTTGGTGAGGTAACTCAGGTACTCTGGATCTCCTGAACCTGCCATCAGGAGGTGAAAGTCATGGTTTTGAGAAGCCAGTTTGTTGAGGGCTGCTAGTAGCAAATCGGGGCGCTTTTTGGGATGGAGGCGGGAGAAAAATAAAATGATCGGTGTAGTCTCAGGGATGCCATAGGCACGGCGGATGTGTTGCTTAGCTTGCAGTTGAGGTATAGGCAGATGCACGCCGTAAGGAACGATAAAGCTGGGAGTTGAAACTTGAAAATTACGCACATCCTGTGATTCTTCAGGGGTAGAGCAGTGTATTGCTACAGCTTGATTGAGATTATGGCGCTCAATTGTCGAATAGATTTGCTTTTTGAGGTGTTGATGAGCCAGCGCCCAAGGCGTCAGCATCCCGTGGGGAGTCACGATGTAGGGAATTTTTTGCTGTCTTGCGATCGCTGCTGCACAAGTGGGAGCGAAGGAAAACAAATAGTGAGTTTGTAAAATGTCATAATTTCCTAAATGTTGCCACAACCAGCGAGTCAAGTCTGCCGAAAAGATAAAGTCTCTCAGTGGTGGAAAGCACCGGGGCAGAAACCAGACAGGAACTTGCTCATATTCAAGACGTTGGCGTAGGGGCAAGTCGAGTCGCTCATCACCATTATCATCAGTGGTGGCAATTTCTGCATCAACCCCGCATTCACGCAATGCCTTAACCATCTCCAAAATAATTTGAGTTGGTCCTCCTTTGACTTTGGCTATTGAAGGAATGACGTGCAAAACTTTCATGGTTAAGCATCAACTCTTGGAGAGCCTTCCATTAATGCATCTAGCTTTTGTTTGAAGCAATCAAAGCCAAATTTTTCAATCACTTTTTTCCGTAAAGCTTCAGGTTGATAGAGGATAGGGTTGCTGGAAGTCCCTTGCAAAATCTGAATTAAAGTTTCGGCGATCGCTCCTAAATCGTCTGGGTCTACCAAAGCTCCCAGTTCACCATGACACAGAGCATCGATTGCTCCATCCTGATTTCCTCCTAATGTGGGCTTGCCACACGCTAATGCTTCCAGGTAGACAATCCCAAATCCCTCTCCTTTGCTTGGCATGGCAAATACATCACAAAGATTGTAATAGTTGTTAATCTCATTATCAGGGACAAAACCTGCTAAGGTAACGCACTCTTGTAGGTTGAGTTGAGCGATTAATTGTTCAATACGAAGGCGATCGCTTCCTTGACCCACTAGGATGTAGTGAACATTAGGGATTTGACGGCGAATCTCAGGTAAGGCTCGCAGGATTTGGTCATATCCTTTATATTGCTCAGTACTATCCAACCTGCCTACTGTTACAATGATGGGTTGATCTGCTGCTAGTCGATAACGGTTCAGTAAATGTTGAGGTTTAGGAGCAATTTGAAAGCGAGTAGCATCAAAGGTGCAGGGTAAGAGGGAGATGTTGGCTGGGTCGAGATTTTGCTCTTTGAGGAGGCGATCGCGTGTATAGCTACTGATCGAGAGAATTCTGTCTGCGTGGTGTAAACCCCTCTGTAAGGCTTTTCGCTCAATATTCCAAGCATCTGTACCATAAGCGATCGCCCAGTAGGGAACCCCAGCTAAACGTTTCAACCAATAAGCCGCTGGCGTGAAATTGATATGAGTCGATATGACTAAGCTAGGCCGTTGCCAGAGACCAAATCCGGCAATTTGAGCGGCAAATACAGCTGTTCGTAAAGGCACAGGCCAAGTTCCGTAAAAGTGAAATTTGGTATTAGTTAAAAACGATAAATCTGGTAATGACCGAGTATCGTGCTTTAAAAAGACCTCGTAATCACTATGAGGATATAAGCTTTGTAGGGCTTTTAGGAAAACCGCTAAGTAGACTTGAATTCCTCCTTTGAACTCAAAAATATTAGGTAACCATAAGTGGAAAGTAGTGCGATTGGAAGGCTTTTGCATTAGTAAACTAGAGAAGCTTTAATCTTATACCCTGGGTTAACTGTCGCGATTGATAAAAATTTCATGCACTCGCCTTGCTAGTCTCTGACGATATAAACCCCAAGTCAATTGTTCAGCTTTGCGACGAGCGGCTTGTCCCATCTGGGCTAACTCTTGAGGATGACAAACACACCACTCTAGTTTTTCTTTGAGAGCTTCGACATCACGGACGGGGATAATAAAACCCTCTACACCATCGGTGAGAATATCGGGCGCAGCTGTATGGGGAGTACTAATTACGGGTATGCCACAAGCCATTGCCTCCAGCAACACTAGTCCAAAACCCTCTACCAGTGAAGGAAAAACCAGGACGTTAGCGGCATTGTAGTATTCATTTAATAAGTTATGGGGGACAGAGGGAACATAGCGAAAAATATCTCTATATTGATTTAACCAGCCTTCTGGGAACTCATTAATCCCTACTAACAATAACTCCGTATCAGAGAGTTGCAACTCCTGCCAAGCTTGCAATAAATAGTGGATACCCTTGCGGGGTCCTACACGACCTACAAATAAAGCCCGGAAAAGATTATCTACTTTAGGTTGTGGGTGAAAATACTCAATAGGTGCCCCGAAGGGAATTACAGTGATAGTTTCTGGTTTTGCGCCCACCTCAAGTAATGAATTCTGCACAAATGAAGATGGGACAAAGATGTGATCGGCAAGTTGAATCTCCTGCTCTTTTCGCTCAAGTTTCCAAGCCGGTTCCTGAGCCGCCTGTAAAGCCGGAGCAAGGTCAGGGAATCGTTCAGCTTCTTGGATCTGGATCTCACGACTAGTGCGATAGAAGACAATAGGCAGATCATATAAGCAAAGGATGCCCTGCTTTTTAGCTGCACAGAATGTGGTAGCCGCGCCATCTTCATAAGCATAGACCGCATCGAGACCCTGAAGATGATGCGAGGCGACATGATGGTCTAGTGAGGCATAGACCCAATCGACTAGCCCTTGATAGTTCAAACTAAAGCGATGACTCAAACCGGTTTTCACTAGCGCCAGTCGCAGGGCTTCGCGCCAGGGATGTGTCCGCATCAGCACATCTGTGGGAGGAACCCACGCTCTTCGTCCTAGTTCCTGAGTGATACGGTTTCTAATTTTCTTAGGTAGTAAATTTAAGTAGCTTGACAAAGAACCTTCTGGCTCATAGGCAATTGTCGTAATCACTTCCTGGAGTAAACCGGCTTCCCACAGAGCGATCGCGCAGTTACGTGAATAGGGATTACCTGTAGGGTGAATCAGGGAGATACGAGGATAGGACATCTTGCTGCAAGAATTGTTGTTCTCTTTGCCAGTCCTCTATTTGCTCTAGTCGGGGGAGCAAATAGATAAGGCTGCTCAGAAACCAGTAGTAGACAGAGAAGGTATGGTGGACAACGAGCTGACCATTGAATAGGATTACATGGATGAGGAAAGCTGTGAGGGCTAACTGGCGCAGGAAGGGCCTTTTCAATTTCCAGAAGGTACCCATGAGTGCGATGATCAGGCTCAGCCGCAACCCATACCAGAAAAGAAAGCCGATGGGGCCTAACTCTAAGGCGATTCTTCCCATTTCTGCTTCATAGTAGGTTGGAATTACTTCACCGGCTGGCAAATCTAAGGCTTTGCGAAGCATTGGAGCTGCCTGGTGTGTAGCGCCGGTGCCATAGCCGTCAAGTTCTTTATACTTGATAAAATCAAAAGGCTCTGTGAAACTGCTGATAATGCGCCCAGGTATATCGGTGTTAGACGTTGTACGTTGCCAAAAAGCATTGATTGCTGAACTGAACCAGATGGAGGCTGCAAGAGAAACAATTAAGACCGGCAATATTAATTGCTTAGTCAGACGTACTATACTTCCAGGCTTAGTCAATCCTTTGGCACATAGATAACCAACCACAAATAAAACTTCAGCCAAAATGGTGCCGCGAGAGCCTGTCATAAACGAGTTAACAATAACTAAAAACATTTCAATAATCGAGACCCACTGCCATCCCCGTGACTGCTTAATTGAAAGCATAAGCATCAGTAAGCCGAAGCATACTATTAGGTAGATTGCGTAGTTATTGATGTAGGGAAAAGTCCCTGTAATTCGAACTGTATTTGCAAGTCCAAACGTGGCTATATCTGGTGCTTCTTCATTTGAATATTTGTTAATAAAGCTTGTCGCCGGACTAAAGAACTGAACAATACCGATGAGTCCACAAGGAATGGTTAACAAAAGGTGCGATCGCAAAAAAATGTATAACTCTTCCTCTACCTGAAATAGAGACGGCAGCATCCATATTAAGGGAATATACAAAAGATAGGCTCTGAGTCCAAAAAATCCCACTAGAGGTGACCCTAAGCTCGGATTAAATGCCTGAAAGAAGCACCAACAAATGACGACGAAAATCAAAATATTAATAAAGTGTATTTTAGGAGATAACTTTTTCTGCCAAACAGAGAAACCATAAAAATTAAAGTAAGCTCCGATCAGCACCATATCTTTTAGGAAATACATAATCTCGTTAGCCTGAGGTAACAGCCATTTCCGCACTGCTCCCTCAAGTACGACAATAATAAATACAACCTTGACAGTACGACGCCAGTTGAGAGCAGAGAGATAAACGATAACTACACAAGCTAGTAAATCAATTAACAGTGTCACTGAATGAGTCCTTTGAGTATCCCTAAGTTAAGTTATGGATTCAGCAATTGTCAGAAGTGATGGGTATTTTTTTCAGAAAACTTAGCCAATAGGCAATTTTGACTGACTGATCCCTCATTCGTCAACAGAGCTAGAGTCTCCATTCTTGAACTTTAGACCTGCCTCACCTACACATTCAGCATGCCCCTTATGGGCTAGCACAGCCGCAAAAGTTTTAGCTTGTACCGACAGGTTATGGGTTTGATACCAGGCGTGAGCCTTATCTGCGATCGCCTGCAATTCTACCAGCTCCTTCCAGCCTGTTGTGTGACTCTTTGGTATCCAGTAATGTTTTTCTGCTTCTATGCCATCTACTGATACCATGCATCGAGCGCTGACCGGAAGCACCCCATGAGCGCCATAAGCAGCAAAGATAGTGGATTTCGCTAGATAGGTAGATTTCGCTAGATAGTTAGAAGGGTAGTCAAAGAATCCTACTAGGGAATTTAACAGGAAGTTACTGATTTCGACCGCAGAGCGCGACCCAAGTTTCACTATAGGCACTCCGTTAACGGTCGATAAGGTTAGACTTGCCGATGGTCCAACATCCCAGATTTCCTCAATCCCTAGCAGCTGACAGGTTAGATCTAGTTCTGCTAAGGATTCTTGATAAACCCGTAGTCGGTTGCTGGGACTGCCAAACACCACGACGCGCCGGTGACGCTCTGCCAAGGGTGGCACCTGCTCTGGTTCTCCAATGTTGGAGAAGACGGGTAGGGTGGGAATTTTGGTTTGTTTGCCGAGACTTAGCTCATACAGGAGCTTGGCATAATCTTGTGTGCTGGTGAGACAGCGATCGCTTATTTGAGCCAGACGAGTCGCCAAGTTTCTTTGCAGGGGTGATAACCAGAAGGAACTGGCCCATGGGGGTCCAGAAGCATAGATTTCATGGAACATAGTAACAAGAAACCGATTAACACTTGTAGCCTGCCAACGTTGCAACCCATCCACTAGCCAGACAGGACAACCCCGCTTGGCATAACCATAATTGACATAATGCAGCAGTACTGGGGTTGGGTTTTGGCGATCGCATGGCAGCAAAGATAATAAGCTAGAGGCAAAACAGCCCTTCACCTGGGCGATTTGAAATCCCTCAATTTGTTTTGCTCCTGTCCAAGTTGGATCACCAACAAGGAAATGGGTTTCGATGCCAAAGTCTTTGCGGAGTTGGAGAGCTAGATTAAGGGCATAATCGCCGACGCCATCAATTGCAGGAGGGAGGCGGGGAATGATAGAAATCACAGGCATTAGACTTTGTTAGACAGCTTAGCAACTGTGGCTCTCTTTTTAAAGGGACTTTTGATGCTCCTCAATCCATTGGCAATAGGTAGCTTCCAATTTCTTGATATTTTCTTCCCAGTTGAGCGATCGCACTCGCTCCCATCCTGCCCGTGCAATTTTTAACCGCAACTCCTCATCTTCCAACAACTGCAAGACCGCCTGCGCCATTGCGTCAACATCATTGAAATCACATAACAGCGCTTCCTGTCCGTGATGTAGATCTGCACCAAAGCCTGTTCGCGTAGTCACGACGGCACAACTGCAAGCCATAGCTTCGGAGAGGACGATGCCAAAGCCCTCGTATTGCGAAGGGAAAAAGAAGACCTGTGCTCTAGCTAAACCCTCAGCCATTTCTTGATTAGACAGAGGCGGATAAACGACAATGCGATGATGGATTTCTGTGGGGAAATAAGCGAGTACAGTATCCTGATCTCTCCCTGTGCCATAAACGTCAAAATATAAGTTTTGGTTCTGCCTCAAGACTCTAGTCATAACTGCACTCAGATTGCTTACTCCCTTACGGGCAGTCCATGTGCCAGTAAAAGCAACCCGTTCTTCCTTTTTTGGGATGAAGGGCATAGAGCGATATTCACGATCTAGTCCTGGCTCAACTACAGCGGTTCGCTCTACACGATAAAGCCCTAGATTCAAGACATACTCTCGATCCACTCCACACAACGACACAAAAGCATCAGCATGAGCAAAGGCCATGTGTGAAAAACGAGCATGGGTTTGCCTAGCGAACCAATTGTATAAGGGATTGGGCAGAGGTTTGTAGGCATGCGAACGTTCTGTATCGAGGAGTTCTAAACCATTCGTGTGAGCAACTAGCAAAGGTCGTTTTTGCCGCTTCCATAATTGCCAAGTGGCTAGCCAAAACTCATCTCCATAAAATTCGATGAGATCGTATTGTTCTGTTCGCAGTTTTTGCCTGACTAAACCCCAAGCTCCCCACGCTTGACGAAACTTTTTGGCTCTGCCTAACCTGTACCAGGTTTCATAATCCCTTGGCTCAAGCACATCAACTGAATGTCCAAGCGATCGCAATCCCTGTGTGTAGGTTACTACAGTCTTCCCGGACCCTAATTTTGGATCGAGTGGACAATTGGTTAAAGACAAAATTCGCATTCTTAGAGCTTTTGAGGAAATTTCAATTAAATTCTATCTATTAAGTAAACTGGTTATTCTTAAATAATTGTTTTTATTTCCAATACATAAAATATTAGTTGAATAAGAAACCTTATCAGGTAATAAGTTTAGACTAGGATCGATTAATCTTTGTAAACCATTGTTTACCAAATAAAACTCCGAATAGCCCAAGGTGATTAGTAACTTAATCAGGTCTGATGAAGTATAATTAAAGTCTTTTATCCAGTCGTTAAAAATCTCTAAGTAAATAATAGGTGAGTAGTGAGAAATAGTTTGAGCTGCTCCTCTTAAAGCAAACAACTCAGCTCCCTCGACATCAAGTTTGATGAAGTCAAGACGCTTGACAGGTTGAGATACAAGATAGTCATCAAGCCTAATCATTTTGCAGGTATAACTAGTAACATTTGTTGCATTCTTCCAAGAACCAGAGGCATGAGCAATCGAAGAGGCTTGGCCGTCATCATCATCTGGCATGTACAGAGTAATCGTATCTTCGATGTCGCCAATGGCGACATTTTCAAGATAAACATTATCAAATCTCTTTTTCTGAGAAATCTGCTGAGTTAATTTATTAAAAGTTGGAGGTACAGGTTCAAAAGCATGAACTTCTCCATATTTTCCTACTAGGTGAGAGTAAAGCAAGGTATAGTAACCTCTATTTGCCCCTATATCGAAGACTGTGTTACCGTCTTTTATTAAACTTAAGAACAGTATTTTTTCAAAGTTATAGTTCCCCTTTAACTTCAAAATACTTTGGTATAATCGAGGTTTGCGACATAGAACAAAATCCAATAATTCTTTCATTGTTTTAAATAAAACCTGTAATTATTATAAGTTATTTACATTTGATTGGTTAATTTCCAGTCCCTAAAAAAATATTGAGTTTTGAATGAGAAGAACCTCCCTTAAAGCCAAACTTGAGCCATAAGATTAACGCCATCTGCAAAAACTTAAAATGCTCTAATAACGCTTTTTTAATCCCAGCACCTCTAAATTGGAAGAGTCCTGGAAGCGTAATTTTTATAAAAATTCGTAAAGTAGAGACGAGGTAATACTGGGAGTTGATTTGCACCGATTCTTCCGGGTGGATAGCTAAATAAATTAATATTGATTCCTGGTACTGTTGAAGCTGATGCCAGCCTCCCTTAGGTTTCCATGGATGGCATACCGAGGCAGTCTTGACGAAGGAAAATGAGTATCCCGTCTTTTTCAGCCTTCGACTCAGATCGACATCTTCCATCGCCGCATAGGGAAATCGTTCATCGAAACCGCTAATCGACTCAAAAAGTTGCTGTTGAATAGCAAAGTTGCATGACCATAGATACCCTCCCGACTCATTAGTGGGTGATATTTCAGCTAGGGTTCGCCTAGGACGGTCTACATACGTTCGCCCCTCAAAAACCAGGCAGGAGGGTTCAGTGACTACAGCTTTCCCATAGGCTTCTAGCCACTGAAGATCGGGTAAGCAATCATCATCTGTGAACACTAGCCACTCACCTTTAGCATACCTAGCACCGTTGTTACGGTTAGCCGCTGGACCTTGGCAAGAACCAGCTACCCACTTTGCCCACGGGTAGCGATCGCGAATCATTTCCTCAGCGGTTGTCTGGGAACCGTCATCCGTAACAATGACTTCGTACTGCTCAGGTGGCAGCGTCTGAACTCCAGGCGCTAGGCAGTCCAAGCATTTCGCCAGTAAGTCATTACGATGGTAGGTGGGAATGATCACTGAGAAGAGAGGGATTGAATTCATGGTTGTACTAATGTCTGAAAGGCACGCTTAAACCCTAGTTTTTGACTGGCTACCTGCTGAATCATTTCGATATAAGCTTGTTGTAGTTTTTCCCAACTAAAACGTTCATAAATCTTGTGATGGCGAAGATAACGCTTAGACTCATCATCGCCTTCTGCCAAAACTTGACGTATCAGACCCGCCAAGCTTCCTGTCAATTCAAAGTTAGCCAAATATCCCTCTTCCCCCAAAATAAATTGGGGAATTTCATAATCATGAGCCAGACAGGGTAAGCCATAGGACATTGCCTCTAAAAAGACTCGTCCAAATCCTTCACCTAGGGAAGCTAGCACAAAAGCATCTCCCACTCTGTAGAGATCTGCAACTTCATTAAAAGCAACAGTTTTGACCTGAAAATTATCAGCCCCTAATAATCCATTACCTAGTTGAACTATTTCGTGCGATTCCGTCTCTTGTTGACCTAGCAACAAAAGATAAGGGCGAGGCTCAGGTAAGGAAGCCATCTCACGAATGACGTAATCCATGCGCTTATGAAACTTGTTAATTGCTCCTACCGATAAGATTACAGGTCGGTTCTCTGGCAATCCTAACTGGCGTCGTCGGACTTCTCGCTCAGGTTTAGATAGAATTTGTAATGTTTTGGAAATATTGATTCCGTAGGGAATCAGGCTTTGTTTGGCAGCAGGTATCCCCCTATCGACGGCAGCTTGGAAATGAGTAGGTGCGACTTGCTGTACATGATCGCAATAGGGAAGAAAGGGTGGATAGTAGGGCCCTCCGTTGGATAGCAAAAGTTTATAACGTTGCTTTGTTAAACGCCGCCAGTGCCAAAGTATATTCCCCACAGCACCATCACTAAAATAAATGACATCAGGTTGCTCACGATGGATGTACGGTAGGAGGCTGAAAGTAAATGATGCTTGCTCAATGAAATAGGCACCTCTGGCAGTGACTTTTCCTAGTTGAATCGCACTCCAAGCCTCACGCGGTAAATTCCACAACCTAATTGCTTTGCTGTGAGACTCGCCGCCTCCTTTAAACAGGGTGATGTCCAGAGAAGACTCTTTCAACAATGTTTCAAAGCATTCCTGAGCAAAAGACTCAAAGCCACGCTGAATATGCCCAAGACCTGAACAGATAATAAAAATTTTTATCATTTCACTCACGCCATGAAGAACCACCAGTCAGCACATTTTCAAAAATATCCACAAGTTTATTTGCAAAAGATATTGAATTTAGACCTGCCCTTACAAGATTTCTAGCCCTCTGTCCCATTGCCAATGCTTCATCCTCATTGTCTTCAAAAAATTGGATAGCGTCTTTCCACCCCCTAATATCCCCTGGCTCAACCCATTTCCCAATTCCTTCAGCTTCAATATCCAAATCAATTAAAGGATGCTTAGTCATGATTACTGGCTTGCCTATTCCTAATGCATCCATTAAGCTAGTCAGACCTGACAGGCTTTTCCCTAAGGATAAAGGTATTGCCAGTACGCGTGCCTTCGCATAAATCTCTAGTAACTCAGGATACTTCATGTAACCTTGATTCGGCTGAACTGTTACTTGTACATTTTTGTCAAACAACTGAAAAGTTTGAGAAATGTCACTTTCTAAACAGATGATGTGAGCTTGAGAGTTGGTTTGGGATGCTGCTAGACCAAAAGTATGAAAGTCACGACCCGTTCGACCAGCAGCAACTACTCCTCGACCTCTGACTGGGATAGAAGGATAGAAATCAGCATCCGGTCCCCAAGATAAAGGGTAGGACTTGCGTGATTTATTTGAAAGCTTATTGAT
>DATNQP010000498.1:0-11348 GCA_036703965.1 Leptolyngbyaceae cyanobacterium | reverse complement strand
TTGCCTAAATCTACTCCTTGCAGATTGGCATAGGCTAGATTTGCACCCCGCAAATTGGCACGACGTAGAGTTGCCCTGAACAAATTCGCTGCCTGAAGATCTGCATAAGAGAGATTTGCCTGGTAAAGTTGAGCATTACTCAACTGGGCTGCCTGAAGTTGGGCTTGCTGTAACTCGGCTTGATCCAGGTTAGAGTAGGGCAGGTAGATCTTTTGAAGGTTGCTACCAGTAAGGTTAATACCTGAGAGATTCGCTTCAAATAGGTCAACTTCACTGATATCTATTGCACTAAAATCTCTTTTTCCACTGGCGTATAGAGCAAGTAACTCGGCTGCACACATCTTCTTCATCTGCGCTTTGGCTCTGGAAGCTTTTGCTGCCTCCCTCAATCTAAGTGTTGCTTTAATGTCAATACGTATTTATGCTGGCTACTTTTTTTAAGGTAAGACACTGTAGCAAAAAGCACATTTATTGTAACTTTTTTTTAAGATTTGTAAAGCTTTGTCAATGTATCTATTGAAAATAGGGATTGGCGAATTACAAATCACAAACAACGAAAGCCCCGTCCCGTAGTGGGCGGGGCTTTTTACCTGAGTTTATTGAGGGTCACGTACTGACTTTCTTAGATTGGTAGGACAAGGTATTACAAGTTAGCGACTCTTGAATGTCAAGATGAAAAGCGAAGGGGAAACGTCTTGGGACTACTATGTCAGAACTGCACGTATCAATTGCTCAGCATTACCACGAGCGTACTAAATACGATCCGGAGACGATCGCGTCAAAAAATAAAGGACTGGACTGGCAGAGCCAACCTGTACCTTTTAAAGAATACAAAATTGGAACCAACTTTGACCTAAAGCCTTACCTGAAAGAAGACCCTCACGCCTTTAGCGATGAACCGGGTAAAACCTGGCAGCGGCTGTCGCGGCTGCTATTTTGCAGCTATGGTTTGACAGCGAGGATGCCAACGATGCCGCCTATGTATCTTCGGGCAGCACCCTCTGCCGGTGGATTGTATCCTGCTGAGGTTTATTTACTTTCTCGTGGCACCCCGGTATTACCCAGAGGGCTGTATAACTACCAATGTCGTACCCATTCTCTGGTTCATTTTTGGGAAAGTGAGGTTTGGGCTGTTCTGCAAGATGCCTGTTTCTGGCACCCAGTCTTAGGGAGTACTGATATAGCCATTGCGATCACAGCCGTTTTTTATCGCTCAGCATGGCGCTATGAAGACCGGGCCTATCGGCGGATTTTTCTGGATACAGGTCATCTGTTGGGTAACATTGAACTGGCATCAGCCCTCACGGACTACCGGCCTCACCTGATTGGTGGCTTTTCGGATCAGATACTAAATAAGCTGCTTTATCTTGACCCGGAACAGGAAGGAGCGATCGCAGTAGTTCCCCTTGCCGATCAGCTCAATATACGTCAAAAATTACCGCCCGCCCCCACTGTACTACCTTCTACCACTCTAAATCACTATCCAGAAGTTCCAGACGGAGAATTGCTGGGCTACTTGCATCGTGCGACGCAAATAGAGGACATGGGGAATTGGGAACTCGAAACTGAGCAGTCAGGCGAACTGGAAAGGGAGAAAGAACTCGAAGATAAGTACAACTTCCCTTTCTGTTCCAAAGTCTCAACCGCCACGACACCCATAGATTGGACAGAAGCAACTTCTGAGGGATTCCCCCTAGAAGCACTGGAAAACACAATTCTCAGACGGAGATCTACCCGTGCTTACAATGGAGCGAATCTGACACTAGACGAACTCAAAGCCTTACTAGATTTCACTTACCAACCCCAGCACTACATTGATCAAGGACTGGATAGTTCGCCTGACTATTTTGATCTGAGTTTAATTGAAACGTTTGTCGCGGTTTCTGGGGTGACAGATTTAGAGGAAGGCTGCTACTATTACGCGCCCAAAGCTCAAGAATTGCGGCAGATTCGATTTAAAAACTTCCGGAGGGAATTGCACTACTTGTGTCTAGGACAAGAGTTGGGTCGAGATGCAGGAGCGATTGTGTTCCATACGGCTGACTTGAAGAAAGCCGTGGCAAAAGCAGGCGATCGCGCCTACCGTTACCTGCACATGGATGCGGGTCATCTAGGGCAACGGCTCAATTTAGCAGCAATCCACCTAGGTTTAGGGGTGAGTGGCATTGCTGGCTTCTTTGATGACCAAGTAAATGAAGTGTTGGGCATCCCAACGGATGAGGCAGTTCTCTATATCACCACTCTGGGGCGTCCAATAAGAGGTGAGAACAGCTAGTGCGGCTAGGCAGAAATAATCAATCGGCAGTTAAGAAGGGGCGAGAGGCTGAAGGGTGTGGTCATAAGTAGTTGGTTGAAACTGACACGGGGACGGGGGGACGCGGAGACGGGGGGACGCGGAGACGGGGAGACGCGGAGACGCGGAGAAAGAAATTTTCTGCATATCACCAACTGATTTTGACCGCACCCGAGGCTGAAGGTGAGAGAGGTTTTTAGAACTGGTGGAAAACTTTCGCCGCCCTAAGCTATGCAGGCGTTTTTAACCAGTTGTGAGGACGATGGGGAGATGGGAAGATTTAACGGGTGACTTATTTGTGCCCCTCCTCTGTGGGTCAAAATCACGAACAAAGCTGATTAAATTGGCGCAATATAAAAATTTTACGGAGAATATGAACAGGTGAGCCAAATATGATCACACTTAAGGAAGTTGCAGCCAATCAACAGCCATACCGCTCAAGGTTCATGATCTTTTCTCATCAACATTTAAACAAAGCCAAGTAGGTAGGTGGTTATGAGTACAGTTCTAGTGGTGGAAGATAGTCTCACACAACGAGAGATGATCTCAGAACTTCTTAAAGGCAGTGGATTGAGGGTTATTGTTGCTGGTGATGGCGTCGAAGCACTAGAACAAGTTCAGGGTCATTCTCCCGATCTGGTAGTTCTGGACATTATTATGCCCCGGATGAACGGTTACGAAGTCTGCCGTCGGCTTAAATCTAATGAGAAAACCCAGAAGCTAGCTGTGGTTATGTGTTCAGCTAAGAAAGAAGAATTTGACCGCTACTGGGGCATCCGGCAAGGTGCTGATGCTTATATTTGCAAGCCTTTCCACCCCCAAGAACTAGTCGGTACTGTTAAGCAACTCCTGAGAGGCTCGCTATAACCACCATGGGTGTCCCAACTTTTGTATTAGCTTCCGCTTCACCCGCTCGTAAACGCTTGTTGCAAAACGCTGGGATAGAACCAGTAGTTTGCCAAAGCGATTTTGATGAATCTCAAGTTCAGTCGAGTGACCCAGCGGTTTTGGTAGAAACTTTGGCGATGCACAAAGCTCAGACGGTTGCGGGTCAATTCAGCGATGCTTTAGTGTTGGGCTGTGATTCGGTTTTGAGCGTGAAGGGTGAGATTCATGGGAAACCGGCTAACCCAGAGGAAGCGATCGCTCGTTGGCAGCAGATGCGAGGGACGGTGGGCGAACTCTATACAGGTCATGCCTTGATTGACTTATCTCAAGATAAGACCTTAGTGCGCTGCGGGATTACACGAGTTTACTTTGCCGATGTGAGCGATCGCGCGATCGCTGCCTACGTTGCTACTCGTGAACCCCTCAACTGTGCTGGCTGCTTTGCTCTAGAAGGTCGAGGGGGGCTTTTTGTTGAAAAATTGGAAGGCTGCCACAGTAATGTCATTGGTCTTAGTTTGCCGCTCCTACGCCAGATGCTTAGTGAGCTAGGATATGAAGTCATCGACTTCTGGCAATCCCTGATTTAGGGAGGCAAAAGTAGCATCTAAAGGCCTAGCTTTCCACAAGGCTTACAAACCAAATAACTGAATCCTTTGTATTACAATCTCTCTAATGTGCAAACGAAGTAGAACTTAAAAATATTAGATTCTAGGAATCGATTTGGGCGATATTTATTGTGTAAATCTGCAGTAGAAAAGTTTTCGATGACTTTCAGACCTAGACTTTTAGCCAATGGCTCAATATTTTCAAAGCCGCTAATCCAGGGCGCATAAAGGCTTTCGTATTTATCTATGTAATCATTTATATCCTGATAACCTGTTGTTCTCGAAATAACCTTATCCGACATATAGTCAAAGGACAATCTAAAATTATTTACATTATTACGGATTTGTTTTAACACGAATGTTATATCTTCCTTGCTAAGTAACGTAGTATTACCTTCCCATAAGAAATAGGTAGGATTCTCAAAATTAAACTGATTCTGTGTAAGCAGGGATACTAAATCATCTTTCACATAGTCGCCAGGAATATAACAAACATTTGTAGAGATATTGTTTTTTTTGAGGACATCCTGTTTTAATTGAAGAGTGGTTTTATCATCAATTTCAAAATAAACTACTCCCTCGAAATTTTTTCTAGCAGCACGAGTATCTAAACCAGACCCTAGAATAACTACCTGCTTATACCCAAGAGAGATTTGGTTTGATAATACCTCATCGAAATATTTTGTACGTAATTTTATCATCTCTTTGGCAGCAGGAAAGTTTTGAGCTACATGATTAGCTACTGTTTTTGTTTCATCATTGAGAAAATATTTAACAATTTCATCGTTGTAAAGGGGAATTTCTTCTTCATTCTCTTCAGCTCTAAATTCTCCGATGATAAAAGCTGTGCCTTTTACATTTTTACTTTCTGACATTTTCCCTAACTATTAAAAACTGATTTGTAGTTAGTACCGTGACCCTACCATTCTCCTAAAGTCTATCTGAAAAGGGATATAAGATTTGAAACTACTGATGTAGACGCGATAACGGCTTCCCGAAGGGTACGCAGATGTCCAGTTATTCAATGATTTCTCGGCTAGGCTCTAATTATTAGCCTCAGCAAACCGCGACCTCGGAAACTTCTGTTTCAAGATTAATGTCTATCAAGTAGGGTTCAAAATGAAGTTACTCTGTTATTGTGTTTTCTGTATTCTCGCTGGTGCGATCGCAAAGCGTGTCCAAAAAACCCTCACTATCAAGCCAAAATTCCCTTAAACAAGTAGTTTTCTGCGACTTCGACGGCACCATCACGGCTGAAGAAACCTTCGTAGGAATGCTAAAGGAATTTGCCCCTCAGTTGTCTGAACAGTTGATGCCCCAAATGTACGCCAGACGGCTAACGCTTCGGGAAGGAGTGCGTCAGTTGCTAGAGTCGATTCCCTCAACACGTTATCCCGAAATCCTTGCATACGCTCATACCAAGTCAATTCGTCCAGGATTAGTAGAGCTACTAGACTTCCTGGATGCTCAGGGTATTCCCTTCATCGTTGTTTCCGGGGGTTTGCGGGGTATGGTGGAAACGGTGCTGAGTCAGGTAAGTACGCGGACATCCTCTTTGCTAGAGCGAGTTGCCGCAATCTATGCCGTTGATATTGATACAACCGGTGACTCTCTGCGGGTGCTGTCTGAGTTTGAGGGAGATACAGAACTCGTCTCTAAGGTGCAGGTTATGGAACAACACCCCGCCGAGGAGCAGATCGTGATAGGAGATTCAGTGACAGACTTGAATATGGCACTTTATGCACCAATTGTCTTTGCACGCGATCGCCTCAGCCAATACCTTGACGAACACAACAAGCCCTACATCCTGTGGAATGACTTCTTTGATATACGCGCACAGCTATCCCAGTGGTGGCAAGATGCTTAACAAAGAAGTAAACAACAGTGTTTGCCTTACGACGTGCCGTTTCCAGGTCAGCTTGTGCTGATTGCAATTTAACGTAAGCTCTTGCCAGTTAACAACCATTTGTATGGTGCAAGTCAGAAGTAGATTTAGGCAAACGTTTGGAAAATTTATCATTTTCTTATTCATTACGCTGCTTACCATTTATTTTGTAAACACATTGACAAAAACAACGAAGTTCCAACTTTTTGGAGAGCTTGTCAATCATGTGAATACAAAAGATAAAGTGGTTGCTCTAACTTATGATGATGGTCCCAATCCGCCTTATACAAACCAGTTACTAGACGTTTTGGAGCGCAATCAGATAAAAGCCACTTTCTTTGTGGTTGGCAAAATGATTGAGAAACACCCAGAGACAGTTCAACTAGTTCTGTCAAAGGGACATGAGTTAGGGAATCACTCTTATTCTCACAAGCGCTTGGTCTTTGAAAGCCCTTCGTTCATTCGCTCAGAGATAGAGAAAACTGATCAACTGCTGCACCAGTTAGGCGTGAAGCAAGAAATCCATTTTCGCGCTCCCTATGGACGTAAATTTGTAGTTCTTCCTTACATTCTTGCTCAGATGCACAAGAAAAATATCTTGTGGGATGTAAATTCAAATGACTATAAAGCCTCTAGCTCTGAATTCATAGAAAATTATGTGCTTGAGCATGTCAGCCCTGGCTCGATTGTACTCTTGCATGATGGCGGAGGAGAGCGTTCAAAAACGGTAGCGGCGACTGAAAGATTGATCAAAAAGCTGCAAGAAAAGGGCTACACATTTAAAACGGTTTCTGAACTGATACGTCAAGCATCAGATAGTCAGTAAGGAAGAGTAGGTGCGTGACAATTTCTGCTGGCTTGCGATAGCGAAGCGCAGATCGCACACCCCAAAACCCTTGAGATGTCGTAGCTGCTGACAACAGAAATTACGGGTCGCTTGAATTCACCAATAAAGTTACTCCCTTCCCGCTCTAAGATTACCTAGCACCAGCTAGCTCAAACCCTTATTTTTTAGGGAAATATGAGACAACACGTCTGTTTTGGTTGCCTCATGCAACCACCTGAGTTGCGCTAATTCAGCAATGCCTAAAAAGAGGTATCGCGTTTTATCCGGCCTGAATCCTAAGGCTCCTAAAGGTATCACGAGGCAAGAGCCTCGTCAACTGTGATTTCTCTGAACAGCATTTGGATACTTTTCTATTCACTTGATTTTTTCAGCAGTTCTACGAATTTACTCTCACTAAACTAATTTTTATACTCATATCAGTTGAGGGCGGTGACCACTCAAAGCGCTCTCAAAATGGAAGAGTTTCAATCGCACTCATCCCTAGTTAGTTGCGAGTTAAAAAGTGTGGATTAGGCAAATTTTAGGTAACCAATTTACCTAAAAAGTGAGGTCAGCACATGCCATGAATAACTAGATAAAGTGCAAAATTAATCGCTAAAAACTCTTGCTGGTTTATTGGCAAAGAAGTAAAGAGCAATAATCCTAGGTAGGTTCATTTTTATACCTACGACGTAAGAAATGGCGGGGGGTTGCAGCTTTAAACCTGCGCCACATTCTTCAGATTTTTCAAATGTTTATGCTTGGGTACTTCTATCGGTTGGTTAGCCCTAGTTTACCCAATTATTTATTTTTCAAGCCAACTGTAAAAGCATGATAACACGAACCAGTCGGTCTTATCGCCGACTTCTAGCAGCAACCCTACTAATTAGCGGGACTCTGCCACTGGCAGCCCCAGTTCTGGCAGACGGAACGGCGGCTGGAGCACAAATCAGCAACACTGCCACTGCCACCTATCAAGACCCCAATAACCCACGTACAACGCTTAATGCTACCTCTAACACGGTCGTCGTCACGGTGGCAGAAGTGGCTGGTGTAACCGTTACGCCTCTGGCTACCACAGACGTCAATGGCGGTACCGTTTTACCGACCGATGTAATTAACTACGATTACCTAATCACCAACGTTGGGAACGACCCTACCCGGTTCTTTATTCCAAGTGTAGCTACAGTCAGTGGTTCTGGTACGGCTGGAGCTTTTACATATAGTACTGATGGTGGAACCATCTATAACCCTCTCCCATCTGATGGTCTAACATCTTCTATCCCTCCTGGCGGTTCTGTGCGGGTACGGATACCTGTTACTGTTAGTACGCTGGCATCCTCCGGTTCCGCTATTTCAGTCTTGTTAGGCAATACGGGTGCTAACGACAACAGTGCCGCAACCCAGAACCAACCCAACAACACGGCTCCCACTGGCAACGATGTTTACACTGTTGATAATGCAAATGGTGCTCCTGGAGAAGCCGCCGGGACTCCCAGCAATGGTGAACGCGAGGCAAGTGCTGTTCAGCAAATTCTGGTTGGTTCACAGCCACAAGCCTTTGCTGCTATTCTCAAGACTCGCACGAACTATTCAGACAATTCAACGCCAGCCACCCTCTCGGATGACACCATAACTTATGGTTTGGCGTTGCGGGTAGACTCGACAGCTCCCGCTGGTAGCACAGGGCTTGTCCCAGCCGGTCTAGTAGGTACAACCGTTAATGGCATTGGTGCAAATCGAGTTTTAGTCTCAGATGCAATTCCTATAGGCACCGTATTAATGGGAACACCAACCGCTCCCACAGGCTGGACAGCGGTATATACCACCGATCCGCTGACCACGACTGCTAATGATGCTACCTGGACAACAACACAACCCGCGCCTAACACCATTAAACGAGTTGGTTTTGTCTACGATGCATCCACAACCCCTATCGCGGCGGGGACGACCGTCAATGGCTTCTCGTTCACAGTGACTACGACTGCTATCACCACAACCACAATCGTTGCCAACGTTGCCCAATTGTTTGGTCAAACCCAGGGCGGTGGGACAACCCTGGTTTACGACGAATCGGGTGACCAAAATCCCAGCAATGTCAACGATAACGGTACTTCCGGATCGAATACTCCCACGAATGGAGTTGCTAATCCCGCAACTGATGGAGTGGACAACAATAACAACAACACGGGTAGCGGTCCCGGAGGTGAAGATAACGTATTCACCATTGCTGCTCCCGGCACGATTCTGAATGGACCCAATAGTCAAGCCGCAGCTGTGGGACCGACCAACAACAATGATGACTTCACCAATAAGTCCACTTCCATTCCAGCAAACAGTCTTCCCAATTCCACTATCGATCCTGCTTCTGTCACCTTCAGCAACACCATCAGCAATCCCAGTTCCACAGGAACATTAACGAATATCCTGCTGGTTCCAGATACCTCTAATTTCACGGCTGGAAGTGGTGAAGTTTTACCACCCAACGGCACAACAGTTACGCTGACCTATGGTAGCCAGACGGCGGTCTACACATTTAACAGCAGTGGCAATAACTTTATCTTCACCTCAGGCACTGCTATTACAATTCCCAGCCTGACACCTGGAACGTCTGTCAACTACACCGTTGCCGTGGATTTACCCGCAGGCACATCCCTATCTACGGACACAGGCACGGGATTCTCTATCCCCATCTATGCTTTCCAAGATACGAACGGGAATAGCCGACCAGATGCCGCAGACTCGATTCAGAACCGGACTGTTGACCGGGTCTACACAGGATTCCTGAAGTTGGTCAAGGATGCCCGACTTCTAGATAGCAACGGCACTACTGTGGTTGTGGACTATCCAGCCACACCTGGGACAACTAACATTCCATCTGCGGAAATTCGACCTGGCAGGTTGCTTGAATACCGCATTACTTACACCAATATCTCCATGGCTCCTGCTGGTGCTGGCAACGCAACCTTGAATGCAGGGAATGTATTGATCACTGAAGATGGCACGATCGCGCCCAATAACTGGGCCAAAGATAACGATACCAACGGTGTGATTGACACCAGTAACGTGGTTGGTTCAGCGACTGCCTCGTTTGGCACTATCACCTACACGCCTACTGGCGATCAATCTGGTACAAGGGCGGCTACAGATGTCACCAAGTATGTCAATGCTCCTGGAATATCGATTCAACCAGGAGCAAGTGGAACCTTCACATTCCGCCGCCGGATTAACTAGGGACTGGGGACTGGGGATTGGGGACTGGGGACTGGGGATGAGAAGAATGCAGATTCCTTTTCCCAATCCCTAATCACCAATATCACCAATCCCCAATCACCAATTCTCCATTTCCAATCCCGTAACTCCATTTATTTCCAGCTAGAAGAGGTAAGAATCATGAAACGTTTGTCGATGGTTGGTTTGGGAGCGATCGCTGCCATCAGCTTAATTCCTTTTGGTGGTACACCCCTGCTGCTGAAAGCGTTCAATGCAGGCAGCACGACGGCTCAGAATGTTGCACGCCAACCCAAAGTCGAGTTGAACCTGGCGGCTGAAAAGAAGGTTGTGCAACTGGATGAGAAAGGTAAAGAAAAAGTTAGCTGGCAAGCTCTGAATCAGGGCAAAGCTATTGTGAATCCCGGATATGTGCTTCGCTACACCGCTAGTGGTGCAAATAAGGGCAATAGCCCTGCTAAAAATCTGGTAATCACTCAGCCGATTCCCAAGGGAATGGTATATATCCTGAATTCTGCAACTTTTGCCAGCAATGACGGCTCTGCCGTGACTTACAGCATTGATAATGGCAAGACCTTCGTGGCTAAACCAACTGTTCAGGTTGTCCTTCCCAATGGCAAGGTAGAAACTCGACCTGCCCCAGCCGAGGCTTACACCCACGTTCGCTGGACTGTTAGCAACTCTCTGGCTCCGGATGCAGAGGTGAACGTAGCTTATCAGGTAAAAGTCCGTTAAGCAACTCTGCTACGCGATCGCATCGCTTGCCACCAGAGTTTGTAGAGATGTGACTCAATCTCTTCTTCAGACGGAAGCATCTCTACATTTTTTGAATAAGCAGGTCGGGGGAAATAAACATTGTTGGTTTTAGTGATTGGGGATTAGGAATTGGGAAAAAGAGTGTTGAGTTGAACTTCCTAATTCAGAACTATTCCCCGCCGCCAGTCCCCAGTCCCCAGCCCCTAATTTCCTATTTTTTATCCGAACTTTGACAAGCACGGTCTTAGCGCCCGCTGCCTATTGAGTGCTGCTTAAAACACCCCCAGTCGTGGGGTCAAGAGAGGAGAACAGTCCAGTGATTAATTCACAGACACCCCACCGAATTCACCCACTGCATAACCGCTTGCAACGACTGGCGACAACTCTCTTATTTGGTAGCTTCTTACAGGTGCCAGCGACTGCCGAAACCGCTGCTCTAAGTCCAACCACTATTCAAAATCAAGTCTCTTATACCTATGACGCAGTTAATGAGCCGCAATGTGTTTCCGATGCTGGCAACAACCAAAACTGCATCTCTAATCAAGTCATTCATTTACAGGGAATTTCTAGTCAGGTTACAGCTCAAGTCCAGCGATTGGTAGACCCGTTGGGACAGGTTACTGGCTGTGCGGGAGAAATTCTGCCTGAGTATACCGGGTTTAGCGTTGGTTTGTACGAAGCAGACCTCGCTGACCCAACAGGAGCCAGTTTCAAAGATTTAGTGCCTCTGACTCAGACAGAGTTTCCTGACAAACCTGATAATGGCATTCTCCAAGGGATGCGACCCAATACACAAAACAGCAACCCTTTCTTCCTGACCACAGGTGAGAAGGGTACCTATAATTTCCTGCTTGATGTGAAGCG
>DATNQP010000497.1:0-3285 GCA_036703965.1 Leptolyngbyaceae cyanobacterium | reverse complement strand
ACGCCCTCACGACGACGCCAGTGCTCAGGAGCTAATTCGCCAAATTTCTCGCACAGCCTACGACTACTTCAACCAACCCCGCGCTACCCCAAGTACAACCTCAATGCCCGTGGGAAGTACCGCCACAGTCTCCACTGCGATCGCGTCTGACGATTAATTGGTTGAAAGGAGTTCAGAATGGAGGAGTTCAGGAGTTCAGAATGTCTTTCAGACAGGGATTCAGACCCCGCCTGAAAGGGAGCCACTGAACTTGGGAGAGTGGGGGCTTGAAACCCAAGAATAAGCCTGTGAGGTAGCTCCTATCCTCAGGAGAGTTCCAAGTCCAGAAGAATTCTGAACTTCTGAACTCCTGAACTCCTGAACTTCTGTATTCTTCTTGGTCAATTTGTGCTGAAATTTAATCTCTAGAGATGTTTTATTGCTTATTTCCTCAAAGTCCAGTTAAGGTTGGCGACTCAGTGGACGTTAGCTGATCGAGGGACTGCCAGATTTTTTGTAACAGGGAGTCTAATCCGATTTGAGCAACGGCTGAAATCTGGAAAACTGGTAGCTGACTCAGCTGATTCAGTTGATTAGCAATGATATCTAGAGTCTCTTGGTCAACAGCATCCACCTTGTTGAGAGCAAGGATTTGGGGACGTTCTGGCAACCCTCGTCCATAAGCGTATAACTCCTGTTGAATGGTTTGATAGTTACCGATAGGGTCAGGGGCAGTTGCATCAATCAGGTGCAACAATAAGCGAGTACGCTCAATATGACGCAGAAACTCGTGACCTAGACCTGTACCTAGATGCGCCCCCTCAATCAACCCAGGAATATCAGCGAAAACCGTGCCATCACCGTTAGGTTTACGTACAACGCCCAAATTCGGAACCAGAGTCGTAAAGGGATAGTCCGCTATTTTCGGTCGTGCTGCTGAAAGTGACGAAATCAGGGTAGACTTACCCGCATTCGGTAGACCAATGATTCCCACTTCAGCAATCAGCTTCAACTCCAGGCGCAAGCTTCGTTGCTCTCCAGGGAGTCCCGGTAAGGCATACTCCGGTGCCCGATTGCGATTGCTCAGGAAATGCTTGTTCCCCAAGCCTCCCTTACCCCCTTTAGCGACACAGAAAGTTTGCCCAGGTTGTACCAAATCGCCTAGTATTTCACCTGTTTGAGCATCATAGATGGCAGTACCGCAGGGAACTTGAATTATGCGATCGCGTCCATCGGCACCAGTCCGATTATTCGGCCCTCCGCGTCCACCGTTCTCAGCCTGGAACCGGTGGGCGTACTTGAAATCAAGCAACGTTTGCAGGTTTTCTACAGCGGCTAAGATGACATCGCCACCACGTCCCCCATTGCCTCCCGCAGGTCCCCCCGCAGGTACATACTTCTCTCGCCGAAACGCTACGATTCCGTCGCCGCCCGAACCGGCTTCCACTTCAATTTCTGCTTGGTCAATAAATTGCATAACTTATGAGGCAAGACGCGTTAGCCCTTAGCGCTTAGATCGATAACTTTGTCATTGTTCATTTCCACATTAGCGGTCTTGAGGGCTTAAACGCTAATCACCAAAAGCTAAAAGCTAATTAATTGCCGGTAAAATTTGAGATGTCTTCACCGCGCTCATCCGCTAGATAAGATAAAGCTCGGAAACGCAAGCCGACTAACTGCTCATACAGAGGGTTAATCTTACACAACGGCGGAATATGGACAATTTTGCGACCAAATAGCGTTACATCGCGCTCAAACGGGCACTGGGCAGGAATCATTTTGCACATGAATCGTGCTACCCGTGGATCGTGAATTTCCATCCCGTCTAACCAGACTCGTACCGGTTGCAGGACGTCTGAATGAGGATGAGGAGAGGTTCCTGGTTTCTGAGCCACTGCAACAGCAGGATCAGTTTGCTTAGTTGCTTTAGCGTCGTATAGCGTAAGCCGCAGGGATTCCAGCGCCTCCACCTTCTGTCCCAGTGCCTCACACAACTCGTGTAAAACGTCTGCTTCAGTAACCGAGTATACGCCATCTGCCAATGCCACCAGCACGGCAGTTCTTAAAAAATTCTGTGCCGTTGTTACATCGTTACCCAAAGCAGCGGCTAGTTCCTGGGGAGAAATTGGCTCATCAAAAGACGGCAAATCACTGGCAGGGGCTAGCTCGTCTTGAGTTATTTGTGCAAGCATCTCTTGCTCTTCTGGGTCAAAGTGACCGTCTGCCCAAGCAACGGTCAGTAAACCACGCAGCCAAGCAGCAATTTGTTCTTCTGTGTAGGGAGATTGAATGACACTGGTCATAACTACTTAAATGAAATCTACCGACGCTATTGTATGAGGTAACTCTGGCTCTGTCTCGACTCACTGTAAACTAGGAGACTAAAGAACTCATGTTCCTGATATCTGCCTGAGTGCGATCTTAACGAGTATTGGCGGACAATTCTTGCTCAAAGCTAAGAGCCTACAGCTGAAAAAATTAAATCGATTTTGGATTGGCGATTAAACAAAAAGTATGACCCAAATCAAATTGAGTGGGATTTACATTTACCCAATCAAGTCAGCGGCTGGAATTTCCTTGAAAACAGCTCCGGTTGAAAACCGTGGCTTTCAATACGACCGACGATGGATGTTGGTAGATGAAACCGGAACGTTCCTGACTCAGCGTCAATTCCCACAAATGGCTTTAATTACTGTGCGCTTAGATGGAGGTAAGTTAGTCGTTGAGGCTCTGAATCGGGAAACCCTCTCTATTCCTGTTCACCTCGATAGCTGCGATCGCATTCCCGTTCAGGTTTGGAATGATGTCTGTGATGCTATTCCTTTGGGAGAAGAGGTCAGCCAGTGGTTCAGTGAGTTTCTGGAACTCTCCTGTCAGTTAGTATATATGCCGGACAATTCGTACCGACCTGTGAACTCTCGCTATGCTAGCCACAATCAGCAGGTGAGTTTCGCTGATGGGTTTCCTTTTTTAATGATTTCCGAGGCATCCCTACAAGACCTAAATGAACGTTTGGATCAGCCTATTCCCATGAATCGGTTCCGACCTAATTTGGTCGTTTCTGGCTGTGAGGCGTTTGCCGAAGATAGTTGGCGTTCAATCCACATCGGCTCGATCCCCTTTCGTGTGGTCAAGCCCTGTGAGAGATGTTTGATTACTACAGTAGACCAAGCCCAAGGAATTCGCGGAAAAGAGCCTTTGCAAACTCTAGCTCAGTATCGCCTCAGCAATGGAAAAATTTTATTTGGACAAAACCTGATTCCAGCAGAACTAGGAACGCTCCAGGTAGGGGACTCAGTGGAGATT
>DATNQP010000496.1:0-4743 GCA_036703965.1 Leptolyngbyaceae cyanobacterium | reverse complement strand
TTTGAGGAAGACGATGATGCCTTCAAAGCCTTGAAAGTCGTGCTGGAAGGTAGTGTAACCGCCCGACCGCAAAATGTTGTGGTTTATGCGACATCCAACCGACGACACTTGATTCGGGAGTTTTTTGAAGATAGACCCCGTCCTAGAGATGGAGACGAAGTCCACGCTTGGGATACTGTTCAAGAGAAGCTGTCGTTTAGCGATCGCTTTGGCTTAACTCTCACCTTTGAGCCAGCAAACCAAGACACCTATCTCAAAATTATCCGACACTTAGCAGCACAAGCTGCAATTCCTCTAACTCAAGACGATTTAGAGTATCGCGCCCTCCAATGGGCAACCCGCCATAATGGACGTTCCGGACGGACAGCACGACAATTCATTGACTTTCTTAGAGCAGATTTAGCCGTTTTGAGCCAGAAGCCCATACATTAAACACATAGATAAACGCTTCATCTCAAGCGATATGCAATCAGCCAGGGTAACAAATTGGATTGTTCTAGGTTCAGTTGCCTTTAGCGTGAGCGTTTGTCTTAGCCTCCTGGCAAACCGAGATATTAAAAAAGCCTTCTTTACGGGTGCAATTACTATACCCGCGACCTATACGGGAGCAGTGATTATTCACAAGCGGCGAATTTCCCAAGAAAAGCGACTTAGAAATTCTCTACGCTCTCAGATTCAGGAGCTTGAGTGGCGTAAAGCCGATTTGAATGAATTCTTGTTGGCGGCACTGACTGAAGAACAAGAAGTCGAAGCGAGTATCACTTCCCTAGAATCAGAACTACACTATCTACGAAGTCAAGTTTCTGAGGGATATAACCAAAAAAGAGGAATGAATTGGGAGTTAGCGACTCTTCAAGAGCAAAAACAGCAGCAACAAGCTGAATTATACTTTTTGCAAAGCCAAGTTAACACTCTTGAAAGTCAACTCAAAGAACTGAATCAATCCCTGGCACCTAAAACCTTAGAAATCAAAAGGACTGAAACTAACCGGGTTTCTTTGGAATTAGAACTGAGAGAACTGCAAGCTCAAATTGTAGAGCAAAGAAATGCTAGGCAAACTTTAGAACAAGAGTTAACTCGATTAAAGCAACACAAGAGTTATTTAATTGAAGAAACAAAATCGAGGGAAGATTATCTAAATTTATTTAAAATAGAATTGCTCCAGCTTCAATCTCACATTACCAAGCAACAGACTGAGAAACAAGCTCTTGAGCAAGAATTATTAAGTCTTAGAGAACAAAAACAACAGCTGGAAGAAGAATTAAATACTCTGAAGGTTAAGACAAGCCTTCTCCCGTTGTTAACTCCACATACTTCTACAGAACTACCGGAGGAATGGATTGAATTTAGGCGACAGCTTTCGGAGGATGAGATTCTAGTCATTAAAGCTATAGCAGAACAAGATAATCCAGGGGCAGCGCTAAAAAAGATAGCTCAAGAGAAGCTAACAATGCCTGAACTGATAATAGATAAGATAAATAATTATGCCCTAGATACATTATGCGATCGCATTATTGAACCAGGCTCCCTCTCTATTCCTCCGAGCATTGTCGAGGAGTATTTAACAATGGTGAAGAAGATAATTGAATCTTACGAATCTTCAACCGAATAAAAAAGCATCTAAAAGACTTATAATTTATGATTTTACAGGATAAATGACATGCCCACAATTCCTAAGAGAGTATCTACGGCTTTAATAAATTCTCTCAGTGCGGGAGTTGTGCCAAGAGTTGGTCTTGAACATATTGCTGTTGGCAGAGAAAAGGAAATGGCAGCACTATCGCAAGACCTCGATAATATTGCTGAAGGTGGAGCAGCATTTCGCTTTATTATCGGTCGTTATGGCTCAGGCAAAAGCTTCATGCTCCAACTCCTCCGTAACCATGCCTTAGAGCAAGGGTTCGTGGTAGTCGATGCGGACTTATCTCCCGAACGGCGACTCGCAGGAACGAATGGTCAAAGTGTTGCCACCTATCGGGAAATGATGCCAAGGCTTTCTACCAGAACTCGTCCCGATGGAGGTGCTTTAGTCGCGATTCTGGAAGGATGGATTAATGATATTCAAAACCAAGTTGCACAAAATACGGGAATGCGTCCGAATGACGACGGTTTTGATAATCAGGTAGAAGAGAGAATTCGGGAAATCGTTAAAGATATTGAAGGCTTAGTTCATGGCTTTGACTTTGCCAATGTCATCATCACCTACTGGCGAGGCTATCGATTGGATGAGGATGATAAAAAAGAAGCTGCATTGCGTTGGTTGCGGGGAGAGTTTTCGACTAAGACTGAGGCAAAGTTAGCCCTAGGAGAGCGTGTCAGTATTATAGACGATGATAGTTGGTACGACTATATCAAGCTATTGGCAAAGTTTGTTGCTGATATCGGCTACAAAGGGCTTTTAGTTCTAATTGATGAAGTCGTGCATTTGTACAAAATTACCCATTCGATTTCTCGTCAAAAGAACTATGACAAAATTCTAGCAATGTTCAATGACACAAGGGCAGGTGGGGCAGAATATCTGGGCATTTTCATGGGTGGAACACCCCAATTTTTGGAAGACAAACGACGTGGATTGTATAGTGATGAGGCATTACGAACCCGATTGATCAGAAGTCGTTTTGTCGAAAATGGTCTTCAGGATACGTCAGAACCCGTCATCCGACTCGAAACCTTGACTTCTGAAGATATTTCTCAGCTTTTGCAACGGTTAACTGAGATTCATGCTGTCCATTACAAGTATAAAAAGACCCTCAGCCAGAGTGAATTGCGGGAGTTTCTCAACGAAGTGGTGAATCGCTTGGGTGCGGAAGAATTTCTCACTCCCCGTGAAGTTGTGCGTGATTTTATTAGTCTGTTGAATATCCATCAACAAAATCCAACTATTTCTTTTAGCCAATTAATCCACGGCTCTAATTTTAAGCCCAGTTCTCCAGAACCTGATGGAAAGGGTAAATTTGCTGAATTTACTTTATGAGCGCCCCCTAACCCCCAACTTCGGGGGGACAAGACTTTTTTTGCTCTTACTCACTCCAGAATAGGAATTGGGAGGATAAGACTTCTTTTACTCTTCCTCCCCCCAAGATTGGGGGGTTGGGGGGGCAGAAGGTTACTTTACAGGGGAAACAATTCTGCTTACTCTTACTCCCCCCAGAATTGGGGGGCTGGGGGGCAGAAGTTTACTCTCAGTGGGGATACAACAGGAGGCTACATCTTGGACAAAACTACCCAGAGGATTCGTGGCACAACACTTGAAATCGAAGCGGTTGCACGGAGACTACGTCAAAATCTCACCCCCGCCGAACAAATCCTTTGGCAGGCTTTAAGGAATCGGCAACTAAACGGGTTGAGATTCCGTTGCCAGCATCCGGTTGGTCGATTTATTGTTGATTTCTTTTGTCCACAATGCAAGCTTGTAGTTGAGCTAGATGGTGGAGTACACGACGAACAAGTTGAGTATGACACAGTTAGGACAGAGCAACTGAATGCTTATGGCTATCGTGTTGTGCGCTTTCCTAATAAGGCGGTTTTCACCAATCTCGCCTCAGTTTTGGAGTGTATCCAACTGGCAGCGTCTGAGTAGGAGATTAAGCCCCCCTAACCCCCCAACTTTGGGGGGAACAAGACTTTTTTTGCTCTTACTCACTCCAGAATAGGAATTGGGAGGATAAGACTTCTTTTACTGTTACTCCCCCCAATCTTGGGGGGTCGGGGGGGCAGAAGGTTACTTTACAGGGGACAAGATTCTGCTTACTTTTATTCCCCAAGATTGGGGGAGCAGAGACGCTACAATTCTTGATTCAAACGGCATATTATTATATGAGCCAACAGCCTTTTGACAGGCTAGCCCCCTTTATCCAAGAGTATATCTACACTCACGACTGGACGGAATTGCGACCGGTTCAAGTCGAGGCTTGCCGAGTCATTTTTGATACGGAGGCTCACTTATTGCTGGCGGCTGGAACTGCCTCTGGAAAAACAGAAGCCGCTTTTTTACCTGTTTTGACATTACTTCATGAAAAGCCTTCCAGCACTGTCGGGGTACTGTACATTGGTCCTATCAAAGCTCTAATTAATGACCAATTTGAACGCTTAAATGACCTTCTTAAGGAAGCCGATATCCCTGTTTGGGCTTGGCACGGTGATGTATCTCAAAGTCGTAAGAACAAGTTAATTAAAGACCATAATGGTGTTCTTCAAATTACTCCAGAATCTCTAGAAAGCCTGTTAATTAATAAAAAGAATGAACTGGTTCGTCTATTTGGGGATTTACAGTTCATTATTATTGATGAAATTCACGCTTTTATGGGTTCTGAACGGGGCTGTCAGATTCTTTGCCAGCTTGCACGCATATCCAGAATTGTGCAAAACGAACCGCGTCGCATTGGTTTGTCGGCAACGTTGGGTGATTACTCCCTTGCCGAGGAGTGGTTACGTTCAGGAACTCAAGCCTCCGTTATTACTCCTGAGATTAAAGGTGGACAACGCAAGGTTCAGCTGGCTTTAGAGCATTTTTATCTTTCTAAGGAACTAGGAACAAAAGAAGAAGTTTCCCCCCTCAACAGGAAGGAAACTAGGAAGGAATTAGTGAATAGTTCGTATTACCAGTATATTTTTGACAATAGTAAATCTCGAAAATGCCTGATTTTTGCCAATAATCGCGCTGATGTAGAATTGGTCATCGCTAACCTGCGTCAAATCGCAGAGGCGGAAGGATTACCAGATATTTATCATGTTCATCATGGC
>DATNQP010000495.1:0-4686 GCA_036703965.1 Leptolyngbyaceae cyanobacterium | reverse complement strand
GCAAGTGAGCCAAAGCACTCCTGAACAGTTAATAAATCGGCTATTACCTGACAGGGATGCTCTAAGTCGGTAAGAGCATTAATAATGGGAATCTGAGCATATTGGGCAAAGGTTTCCAGCTGCGTCTGCTCAAAGGTGCGAATCGCCAGGATGTCCAGATACCGATCCAAGACCCGCGCTGTATCTACGACCGGTTCCCCCCGACCCACCTGAGTAACATTAGGATTCAAATCAATGACCTGACCCCCTAGTTGGTACATTGCCACTGAAAAACTGACTCGTGTTCGTGTAGAAGCCTTATAGAACAACAAACCCAATACTTTATTGCAGCGCAGGCTTACCTGACCAGCTTTCAACTGAGCCGCTATTTGCAACAGTTCCTGGATTTCACTGGCACTAAGGTCTGCTAAACCCAATAAATCTCGTCCTTTTAATGTTTCCATATCCTTTCCCCAATGACTCAACTAAACTACTCTTGCCATAGCCCTACATCTAAGGGTCTGGAAAACAAAGCACACTCCTTGCCATGCGTCAGCTTTCCACAACCATCTAGTTGTTTACAAAAAGCACAGTTTTAATAAAATATCAAATTTTTATAAAAGTAGCTCAATTCTTTCTTGGTAATCTTCTAAATAAGTCTTTAGTGTAAATTGGAACATTTTTTGTTTGCATTATTAGCTATAGGAAATTAAATCCGCAAAACTTATATAAATTACTTTTGTAGGAGAAAATATATTCATTTATTTCGTTGATGTAACTCATTAATCAGTCAAAGCTCAAAAACATAAATTATTTATTGTAAGTGAGAGCCGATCCAGATAAAAAGCAAGAACACTAGTAAATAAGTAAATTATCCTTGAGCTTAAGGATGCACTCAATAAATTCTATAAGCAAAGGATGTCGGAAGAATGGAGGATTTGCAAAGGGAAATAAAGTTTAGCAGTTGTTGATGGTTTATAAGGGGAGGAGCAACAGGCAGGATGAAGAGTGACTCTCGAATCAATAAACGTGATTTCCGATTAGATACCATGAGCTACCTACGCAACGAACAATGAAAATCTCTTTTCCCCTTTTCCCCTCCCCTCACCTCCCCCTCACAGCAGGGACTCGTGATATTAAACCTTATGCGTCAGACTTTGCACGTCGGACTTGGAATTTCCGCTCTGGAAAGCTACCCGCTGGTCTGGGAATTGCCCTTCTGAATCTGGGACTATTAATCACTCCAGGGGTGATGTCTAGTCCAGCTCAAGGGGCAGAGCAACTTTATCTTTCTTATGGTCCTTTAGAATTTTCTCTACCGATCGCTTCTCTGGAAGTTTACGCCAAGGAAGGCAAAATTGATCAGGCATTAGCCGTTTATGCTAACTATTTAGACTCGAAACAGCTTGAGCAGCTGCGGCAAGTTTTGGTGACGCGTGTCGATGTCACCCCGGTGGCGATCGCGCAATTTCTCTATTCGCCCCAGGGAGAAATTATCCTGCAACGGATTGGTCAGATTGTCCAAACCAAAGCCTATCAAGACGGTTTCTATGCAATTCGGGCGGCGCTCATCAAAGCGGCTGCTGACCCAGAAGGCTTAACACTCTTGAATGTGCTGCAAAAGTTTCCCACCTATGGCATTCGGATTAACTCAGCGCGTGGCTTTAAGATTATTGACCAGCTATCGAACCTGATTCGGCAAACCGAAATGGCGATCGCGGCAGTTGAGCAGCAAGAAGTCGCTGAAGCGTCAGCCCAGGCATCACTCCAAGAACCCGTGAATTTTTCCGAGATGCCGGACTTGCGGAAACCAGGACCAGTAAGCTATTCAAAGCAAAGCCTAACGCTCAATGACCTTCGCCGTAGGCGAACCTTTCCAGTTGATCTTTACCTGCCTACCTCCCCGAGCACAGGGGGGTTAGCACCAGTCATTGTCATTTCTCATGGACTTGGTTCTGATCGCCAGACGTTTGGGTATTTAGCTACTCACCTAGCTTCTTACGGATTTGCTGTGGCTGTACCCGAACATCCAGGAAGTAATGCCGAGCAATTGCAGGCTTTAATCAACGGCTTTGCTAATGAGGTTACCGCGCCAGCGGAGTTAACAGACCGACCTTTGGATATAAAGTTTTTGCTGGATGAACTGAAGCGCTCTTTTGGCAGGCAGCTGAACCTGCAACAGGTAGGGGTGATTGGTCAATCATTTGGGGGCTACACTGCTTTGGCATTAGCTGGGGCAGCAATTAATTTTGAGCAATTACAAAAAGATTGTGACCCCTCGAATGATTCTTTGAATTTGTCGCTACTCCTCCAATGTCGTGGTTTGGCGCTGCCACCCAGTCAATATCAGTTACAAGATGAACGAATCAAGGCGGCGATCGCCATCAACCCTGTCGGCAGCACAATCTTTGGAGAATCGCAGATCAGCAAAATTCAAGTACCGCTAATGCTAGTTGCTGGTAGTGATGATACCGTCGCACCAGCCCTAGCCGAACAGATTCAACCCTTCACTTGGCTGACAACCCCAAACAAATATCTGGTTTTGCTCAAAGGAGGAACGCACTTTTCCGCTCTCGATGAATCAACCGGTGCGATACCAGTGCCTCCTCAAGCGATTGGTCCCAATCCAGCTGTTGCTCAGGACTATATGAAGGCATTGAGTTTGGCATTTTTTCAAACTTATATTGGAGGTCAATCAGAATATCAAGTTTACCTGAGTGCCTCCTACGCTCAATTTATCAATCAATATCCTCTCCCTTTGAGCCTCGTACAGTCCCTAACAGAAAACCAGCTCAAGCGGGTGAGGCAGGGCGAGAGTTCCACCCCAGAACCAACACTATCCCCATCCCCTCAACCTTAGAGGTTTTACAGGATGCTAGGCTAACGCAGCAACTGTCACATAAAAATGCGATCGCTCCCCCCCTATTCAACAGCCTCTCGACGCGATCGCCAGTGTTACCTAGCATCAAAAACGCGAATTGGCACAATCCTGACCCACATACGCAATCAGCGTATGTAAAGATTGACAGATAAACTCTTAGGCGCGTCACCCCCATGTTAGGCAAGTTACTTGACAGGCGTTACCAAGTGACCCAAGTCCTCGGTGCAGGTGGATTTGGTAGAACATACCTGGCACAAGACACCCGGCGTCCCGGTAACCCAACCTGCGTCGTCAAACAACTCAAGCCCGTCAGTACCGATCCGACCTTCTTAGAAACGGCGCGACGCCTGTTCACCAGTGAAGCCGAAACGCTTGAACAGTTGGGAAACCATGCCCAGATTCCCCGGCTACTCGCTTATTTTGAGGAAGACCAGGAATTCTACCTGGTACAAGAGTTTATTGAAGGGCATACCCTCAGCCAAGAGTTACAACCGGGTCAACGGTGGGAGGAAAGGGGAGTCATTGAGTTATTGCAAGAAGTCTTAAGTGTTTTGGAATTTGTCCACAACCAAGGCGTCATTCATCGCGATATCAAGCCCGACAACCTGATTCGGCGCAACTCAGACAATAAATTAGTCTTAGTGGACTTTGGTGCTGTTAAGCAAATCCGCACTCAGCTTGCTACCGCTTATGGACAGGCAAGCGCCACTGTAGCGGTTGGCACTCCTGGCTATATGCCAAGTGAACAGGCACGGGGTCAGCCCCGCCCCAACAGTGATATCTACGCATTGGGTATTATTGGTATCCAGGCACTCACAGGTTTGATGCCAGTCCAGTTTCAAGAAGACCTCAGCACCGGCGAAATCATCTGGGAGCAACTGGTGCCCGTCAGTAGAGGGCTGGCAGCTATCATAACCCGGATGGTGCGCTACCACTTCAAAGACCGCTACCAGTCGGCAAGCGAAGCTCTCCAGGCATTGGGGCATCTAAGTGGGCACTATCCGCCTACCCATTACCCGACTGTTCCTATCTACCCATCAGCTAACAATGTTCCGGCTTCTGGACAGAGGTTGCCCCGCTCAACGTATCCAGCATCCGCGTCAGGACACAACACCCTGCCCGCCAGTCCTGCTCCTCCCAGGCAACCCGTCGCTGCTCCACCTAACTATATTGAGGCTCCTCGTTCCAACAACGTGCTTCCGCTCATCCTCACCGGTATAGCGATCGCTTTTGTTGCAGGATTGGGGATGACCTACGCGATTGGTCAAGGTTCGTTAGGACGGCTTATCGGTGGCGATCGCAACAATGATAGAGATACGTCACAAGGAACTTGCAGGGTAGTGGCGAATGGAGTGTTGAATGTTCGCTCTCAACCTAAAGGGAGCGTCGTTGATACTGTTCCACAAGGCACAAGTCTTGCTCTCACCGGTGCTGAAAAAAATGGCTGGGTGGAAATTAGATCGCCAGTGAAAGGGTGGGTTTTTAACGGGAGGCAATACATAGACTGTACGTCAGCCAGTCAGAAACCCGTTGAAACGATAGCTCGTCAAAAACCTGTTGAAACGATAGCTACTCAGAAACCTGTTGAGACTCCTACACCGAAAAAATCTCCTGACAAGCCAAAACCTGTTGATAACGGCTCAAAGGCTTTGGAAACAGCCGCTGAAAAGTATCAGTCAGGAGATTTGCAGGGTGCGATCGCTCAAGCTCAAACAATCCTCGCCAGTGGTTCGGCTGCTAAAAAAGATGCTGTGGCAAAAATTGCTCAATGGCAGCAGGAATGGGCATCTGCCGAGGCAAAATTCAATGAGGTTCAAAAAGCACTC
>DATNQP010000494.1:0-4340 GCA_036703965.1 Leptolyngbyaceae cyanobacterium | reverse complement strand
CTATTGGCAGGTTTTCAGAAACATATAGCCAAGCCAGTAGAGCCTGCTCAATTAATTGCGGTGGTTGCAACCCTAATTGGACGCAATAGTGACGCCTGATGCCCTGCCGAACTGTTTCAACGTTTCGCCAAGAGGTGCTTTTTCTGCTGGGTAGAGACTAATTTCTGTAAGGAAATCAACAATACTCAGCACTCATGCAACTTTTTACCCAATAACAAATTCAAGCCTAAAATTAATAGCGCCAGACAATAGCGACAATGACTGATACGAAATCCGGGTTTGATACCCCCTTTTTCAGCAAGCTGCATATCCTTGTAGAGACGTTCCACCGGAACGTCTCTACGACCAAAAACGAAAAGGGGGTTGTAAGAGCGGATTTGGTATGAGCCAGAACTATACATAGTCCTGATGTAGGTGCTTGAGGCAAATAAGAGAAAATCTAAAATCCAAAATTCAAAGTTCATTGGGTTCCTGGCAATTACCTAACGATGCTTAGAAAACCCCATGTTCAGTTTCTCGCCGAACAGCTAAGACCATGTATCGAGGAGGCACAGCGAAGGGCGAACGAACAATTAGAACGAACAGTGCAAAAATGTGAGATTGAGGAGAAAAGCTCGATATGAAAATTTATCTTCCCTGCTTTCCTGCTATTTCCTAGGAGAGGTAGAGCGATTTCTAACCAGCTTCTTGTTCTTGGTCCAGAAGTACTTGAAGTATGCTGTGGGCTTCCTTCAGAGTTCGGAATTCTGCTCCAAACTTCCACAAAAATGGACGACGCCTTCTTTGTGTAACCGCTGCTGGCTCCCAGACGGTTAGCTTCCAGCCATTTTGGGTAGAGGACAGGATGTAATCAACACGGGAGGATTTAGGAGGTGCGTTGGCTATCATCGTGATTCACTAGGGGTTTGGGTCAGTTGAAGGTAAGCACTCAGCTCTTTGAACAGGAAGCTGATCGAAGGCTTTGATATACAGCTATAAACAAACTTTTACCTGTATCTAGGGGTAGTGTCTGTAGGTTTAACACAATCTTTATTAGAGCTTTAATCACCATTCAGTCACCCCTCACAAGAACTTCATAAACCCCACAGCAATGTGTAGTGTCAGCTTGTCAAGATTAGTCTTTTAGGAGTCGCAAACCACTTAGCGTGACTATGACTGTAGATCCCTCATGTCCCAATACTGTTCGGATAAGGCAGACCTAACCCCCCATGCCCCCCTGTCCCTAATCCCTTCTGAGGACCCCCCGAGTTCCCCAGAGGGGAGAATGACTCCCCTCTCCTCCTACTCCCTTCCTGCTCTAAGATTACCTATTGCAAGTTCTTTCAAGAGTCCCTAATCGCCAGTCCCCAGTCCCTGGAGTTATCGGTATTCTTCTGGCGGGAAGCGAGTAGGAGAGGGGCTGGGGGAGAGGTTAACCGAACAGTCGCAATAATTCCCAGCAGTTCTCCAGCATAAGCAACCCAGACGACGGTTCTTCCTTCTAGTTCCAGCTGTAGGCCATAAGTTCATCGATTGTTAGGCTTTTAGAAGCTGTGTCTCTAATTAGCATAATCTAAACGAGCAAACAGCTTAATTCTTCGGCAGAACCTCAGAGGCATTAGCAAAGTACGGCAAAGCCACATCAGACCTTGGCCATTTTTTGTAAATGAAACCAATGATAAAAGGAGAAGATAAAGCTAGACACACTACAGCAAACTTCAAATTAGTAGATGTAGCTATAGTTTCAGATGGATTAGAGCCGTTTGACAGGAATTGCATAGCCGTCGCAACAGTGTTATTCAAAGCATGAGCAACCATCGGGACAATTAGTGTACGGGTTTTAATATAAAGCAGTGACATCACAATCCCAAAAAGTGATAAGCCCACAGGATTTATATGCAGGCATCCAAAAATAAGTGAAGAAACTAATATTGCTGGTATAAGACCCCACTTACTTGCCCATCTATGTAAAAGAATGCCCCTAAAAATGAATTCCTCAACAATGGGAGCGACTACAATTAGAGAAAATATTTCTAGTAAATTGTACAGAATCGGTACAGAAGAAGATTTTGAATTATCATCAGAAATTGATTTGAGCAACGACTCAAGCAATGAAGGTGAAATTAATGATAAGACATAAAATGAAAGTAAGGCAGCACCAATCGAAAATACTAATAGACCCGTGACAATTCCAACTATTGGGAACCATTGATAGTTATTTGGTAGATTTCCAATCACATATTTAGGGTTGATTTGCAGCTGGCGGAATCGTCGCAGCGCCCAAAGACATAGCAAACCAAAGCCCAGGCAATAAAAGACATAAGTCATAATTGGATCTTGGATGTTAAAGCCGATCAGGCTAACAATGAAACCAGAGAGGATGCCGATTGCAATATTAATGATAATAAGCCAGGAAAATAGGCTGCGAGCTTTGAAATTGAGAAATGGATTTGCTTGTGGATTATTAAGCATTTTTGAAAAGATGATTTGTTTTGTTGGAAGTATAATTCAATATAAGCCTTGATATTTTAGTATTTGATATCTACTCCCTTCCCGCCAGAAGAATATTTATTCCCGAACCGACCCAAAAGCGATCGCTTTCGGACCTAGCCACAAGAGTTAATTAAGTATAAATACTAAGAACCAGCCGTAGAAGGCGGGTTGTGGCGGTTCCCCATCTATACGGCTGTATCCGATAATCAGTGTGAACAAGAAGAATACAGGAGTTCAGGAGTTCAGGAGTTCAGGAGAATCCTGAAACTTGTTTATGCGGAGATGAGCAAAGTGCGATCGCATCCCTGGCAAGTTACACATTTTAAGCAGCTAGGCGTAATTAAATACAAATTGTCCTTTCGGGGACTGGGAATTAGGGGCGTAGGGACTCCCTAATCCCTAATCCCTAATCCCTAATCCCTAATCCCTAATCCCCAATCACTAAAACCAGCAATGTTTATTTCCAGCGACCTGCTTATCTGGGTTCATTAGTCTGAGGAACAGCAGAGACCCCCGTGCTCTGCTGATTTAGGTAATTGTAGACCAGGCTGGAAACTTGACGAATAAAATTTCTTCCCCTGACGTCTTTGTAGGGGCGTCTGACATAAATCCCTGCCAAATAACGCTTGCCATTCGGCATCGTGATTAGTCCAGCATCCCCGATGAGAAACCCAATATCTCCGGTTTTGTGAGCAATGTTA
The DNA here is from genome assembly GCA_036703965.1 of Leptolyngbyaceae cyanobacterium. Lineage (GTDB taxonomy): Bacteria > Cyanobacteriota > Cyanobacteriia > Cyanobacteriales > Coleofasciculaceae > DATNQP01. The sequence continues at coordinate 1,167 of DATNQP010000494.1, read as the reverse complement.
GCTCCTGAACCAAGACCAGCAGGTAGCAAAGTTCTAGTCTGGGTATTGCGTAATATCTCTAAAGCCTGCTCTCGACTCGATGAAGAAACCAGCTTCTCATTGGCTAGCATTGCCAGCAACCGCACCATGTCTTTAGAACTGGTTGTATTGGTTCCTCGAAAATCACCTAACAATTTGCGAATGACGGTGTCCTTAAGTCCCCAACTCCGGAAACGCTGATTGAGTTTTGCGATTCCGCCTAAACGATCAATAATCATGTTCGTGGCGGTGTTGTCGCTGATGGTAATCATCTTGGTCACGGTTTCTCTGGCACTAAACTTAGTCCCTGCTCGTTGATACTGCATAGTTCCAGAGCCATTAGTCATCAAGTCGCGCCGCATGACCAAGGTTTCATTCAGGCTGACTTTCCCCGCATCTAAATCCTGAAAAAAGGCGATAAGGATTGGCAACTTGATGGTACTAGCTGCTGGAAATACGCGATCGCCATTAATATCCAAGTAGTTTCCTGTATCCAAATCCAGGAAAAACATTCCCGAACTAAGGAATTTGTACCGAGTCATCAACGCTTCCACTTGACGCTGAAGCCCTTGCATTTCTGTATGTAAGGGAACCACCCCAGCAAACTGAGAGGGGGGTGCTGGCGGTACTGCAATATTTTGTTGGATTTGACTTGTTTCTTGACCAATCGGCTCTTTTGAGCGCTCAGGAGTGGGTAACTGAACAAACCAACGGGTGGCGGAATCCGCCTTCACTCGCACTTGTGTTGGGTCTAACTTGTAACCAGGTGCTACTTCAATCACCATCCGGGTGGTTTGGGGGTCAAACTGTCCCACCCGAATCTCCTGAATCACTGACCCGATCTTTTGGTTGGTTTGAGGGCGTCCCAGGATGATACCCGGTAGATCGATTACTAGACGGGTGGGGTTAGAAATGAGTTGAACTCTGGGTTGAACCCCTTCATCTGTTGTCAAATCGAGCTGATTTTGATTGGCATTGAAGTGCCAAAGGGCTAAGCTACCCGCCTTTGCTGGGTAGGAAAGCAGAAAAACACTCACAAAGCTGGGTAAGAGCCAGCGTAGTTTTAAGACCATGTCTCCTTGTTCTGAGTAATATTCGGTCAAAACGTTTAAGTGTAAGAATGTCTAACTTACGCGATCGCCCCCTCAA
>DATNQP010000493.1:0-6073 GCA_036703965.1 Leptolyngbyaceae cyanobacterium | reverse complement strand
ACGCTCAACGGTTGGTTAGTCCCACATCGACAGGGAATTGCTAGCTCTTGTAAGCGCCGGTAAACCTGCCAACGGTCTGCCCAGCTAATCTCAATGACTTGACCTGCTTCTGGTTTAGAACTGGATGGATTCATTTGCCTCTAAAGATGCGATAATTTATCATTAGTATCTTCAACAAAGCTTCAAAGGTTTCCGGGATACTCTTACCGTAAAAGCTTTCTCAAGACTTACCTTACTAAACTAGATATAAATCAAATGCTAGTAATTCTCAACTAATTCTCCAAAACTCACTAAAGTTCCTCTGAATAGCTCAGAAGACCAGTAAGCTAGTCAACAGCGTTACTGAAATTTCTGAGTAGGGCGTGCTAGACTTACCACTGGCAATAACACTTGCCTAATGAGAGGAAAACACGACCATGTCAGAAACCCAGGGTTTATTACGCACGTTCGGCGAAGTCTACGACAACGCGGTTCTACTGGAACACAATGTCACAGCACCAGTTTGTGAAGGACTGAACGCGGCTTTGGCAAGTTTTCAAGCGCTTTACCTGCAATACCAAAAGCATCACTTCGTAGTAGAGGGTGCTGAATTTTATTCGCTACATCAGTTCTTTAGCGAGTGCTATGAACAAGTGCAGGGACATGTCCATGATATTGGAGAGCGATTGGATGGATTGGGGGGTGTTCCAGCAGCTAACTTCAGCACACTAGCGCAATTGTGTTGCTTTTCGCCCGAAGCAGATGGAGTCTTTCCTTGCCGTCAGATGATAGAACACGATTTGGCAGCAGAGCAGGCGCTGATTCAGTTGATTCGGCGTCAGGCAGGACAAGCAGAAAGTCTAGGCGATCGCGCTACCCGCTATCTGTACGAAACAATCCTCCTGAAAACCGAGGAACGAGCCTACCATTTGAGCCACTTCCTTGCTCATGACAGCTTGGTCTCAGGATTTATCGCAACCTCTAACAATTAGTAGCTCTAGCCTGAATTGAGTGAGTGTAGACTCTTGCTGTGAAAAACAGAGGTCAGACAACAGCAGTTTTGATAATCAAGCTGCTGTTGTGTTATTTTAGGGTCTTGCGATCGTCACTAGTATAGGATGGCGTAAATTAAATTATTGGTAAAAAAAGGCGCAAATGTAGTAGTCCCTCTTGTAGGAGATAAAGCGCTAGGTTAGGCTGCAATAAATGATGAAGCTGACGGGCTTGCGCTAGATGGTAAATGGGGAACATCTCGCCTTGCTCAAGCAAGGGGTAGATGCTTGGAACAAGTGGAAGAAAAATAACCCGCAAATAAGACCTAATCTCAGCTTTGCAACAGGTAAAGGGATAACCATCAAGGGTGGGAAACTCAGTGGTGTAGACCTCAGCCGGACAAACCTCAGCCGAGCAGACCTCAGCCGAGTAGATCTGATGGGGGCAAACTTAAGTGAGGCAAACCTAAAAGAGGCATACATCAGCGAGGCAGATCTGACTGGTGCAAACCTCACTAATGCAGACTTCACGAGTGCAGACCTCATTAGTGCAAACTTGATTGGTGCAAATCTCAGCAATGCCTACCTCAGTGGGGCAGACCTCAGCAAGGCAAACCTGAGTGGGGCAGACCTGATTGGGACAAAACTGATCGGGGCATACCTCAGGGGGACAAACCTCAGTGGTGCATCACTCAGTGGCGCAAACCTGACTGGGGCGTACCTCAAGGGAGCAAACCTCAAGGGAGCAAACCTCAAGGGAGCAAACTTCAGTAGGGCAAACCTGACTGGGGTAAACCTACAAAGAGTTAAAGCACTAGATACCAATTTCAACAAGGCTATATTAACTGGAGTCTGTTTGGAAAACTGGGAGACCAACAGCGCCACAAATCTTGATGAGGTGATTTGTGACTACGTCTACCTGCAAGCCGACCAAAAGGAACGTAGCCCTAGGAGTGGAAACTTTGCGCCAGGAGAGTTCACCAGGTTATTTCAAAAGGCTTTAGAAACGGTTGACTTGATTTTTCGCAATGGTATTGATTGGCAAGCCTTCCTCATCGCCTTCCAAAAGCTACAAGTTGAGAGCAGAGGTTTGGAGGTATCCATTCAAGCTCTTGAGAACAAGAGTGATGCGGCTTTAGTTATCCGAGTGAACGTCCCTCCTAATACAAACAAGGCAGAAATTGAGAATTACCTAAAGCGAGAGTATGAATATGAACTTAAAGCCATAGACAAAGAATACCGATATCAGCGACAAGCTAGTTATGAGCAGATAGCAATTTATCGTCAACAGAGTGCAAACCTAACAGAGATGGTTAAGCTGATGGGTTGCAGAACCATTGATGTTGATGCGGGAGCTAGCCTCGATGACGAATCTGGGTCAGAACCCTCTCAGGATGACCAGCCTGGGGCCGAAATGGGTCACCTTGTTGACATGGTTCAAGATGGCAGCCACCTGCAAGCTATCCAAGATGACTCGCCACCGGAACAAAAGCAAAGCCTTACAGAAACGGCAGCAAAGATTCAGAAGTTATTACAACAACTAGAGCAGGCTTATCCCATCAATACGCCACTGGAAAAACAGAGGGTGGTAACAGAGGTTATCGAGCGGATTGAGAGTAATCCAACCCTGAAAGCCTGGTTGGTGGGGGTACTCAAAGAAGTTAGTACTGAAGCCCTGAAAGGCCTAATTGACCATTCCCTAGCTAATGTCTTGCTGGCTGCTCTAGAAGGTTATCGGGACGTAGATTAAGCCCTTTGTCCTTGACCTAGCACAGGCTAACTGCGTTCAGGAACGCTTTTTACAAATCAAAAGGTTTGACGGCAAAATCTCCCAGCGTCACGGTGAAACTTTGTTGCTGTCCGGAGGCAATAAAGGTAATAATCACCTCACAGGCAACGGCAACCGTTAGCATCACTAAATTCCTTGCCAACGGGTAGTCACAGATATCATCATTTGCCGGTGAAGGAACACGATAAATATCATTCCAAATCACTTCAGCATAGTCACTGGCAAGTCCCACATGGAGACAGGGTAACTGAGCCTCTTTGCAGTAATCTTTTACAGCTTGACGCGCCACGCTGTTATCAAAGGTGTCAATTACAAGGCTGGTATCGCGCAGGAGTTGAGGAGCGTTTGCTGATGTCAATTCTTTGGAGCGCCCGTCTACCGTTACTCCTAATGCACGATAAAGAGTATTTGTCAATATTTTGGCTTTGTATGCGCCGACATCAGATTTGTAATAAGGCTGAGTCGAGAGGTTGCGTTCCTCAATACGATCGCGATCAATGACCACCAGCGAACCCGCGCCAGAACGAGCAAGATTTTCGGTAATATTTGCCCCCAACGCCCCAGCACCGCATACAGTTACAGGGAAGTCCTTAAGCTGTGCCATCAGTGCGGGTGTTCTGTGGAGTTGTTCGTGAAAAAATATAGACATAATTCTATATTACTCACTTTTACTTCAATTTGATAATTTAAATCACTATAAATTTGCCGTTTATATTAATGACTTGCCCTTCTAATTTCAGAGAAAATGATAATAATTGTCTTTATGTTTAGAGTCTTTAGTTACCCACCCAGCAGTTTTTTACTGTAAAGTTAAGATTAACCCGAAAATTTTTATGAGCAAGTCTCCCAATAAGTTAGCAAAAGAACTTCAAAGATGGACTATCAGTTATGACCTATGACCAGAGACCTAAATATTGCATACATGGACACCACGGTCACGGACCGCCCAATTACAACCGCGCCTTTATCATCGGCATTACCCTAAACATTGGATTTGTGATTGTTGAGGGACTGTTCAGCTTTCTGAATAACTCCCTCGCCTTACTTGCCGATGCGGGTCACAACCTCAGCGATGTGCTGGGGCTGCTACTGGCTTTTGGGGCGAGTTGGCTTACTCGCCGCCGCCCCACAAAACGCTATACTTACGGGCTACGTCGTTCCTCCATTTTGGCGGGTCTCCTCAATGCCAGCTTCCTGCTCGTCGCTATGAGCGCGATCGCGATAGAAGCTATTCGACGCTTTAGTAACCCAACCCCCGTAAGCGGGAATACAGTAATTGCTGTTGCTCTTGTAGGAATTTTAATTAATGGAGTCACTGCTGTGATGTTCATGTCTGGGAAAGACCGAGACTTGAACATCAAAGCAGCCTTCCTGCACATGACGGCTGATGCACTGGTATCTGCTGGTGTGGCACTAGCCGGTATCGCTATTGTGACAACAGGTTGGTTGTGGTTTGATCCAGTCGTCAGCTTGATTATTGTTGCTGTAATTGTGGTCGGTACGTGGAATTTGCTGCGAGACTCGGTTAATTTAGCACTCGATGCTGTACCAGAAGGAATTGATCCACTTGCCGTCCGAACTTATCTATCGGAACTTCCCCGTGTGGTTGAAGTCCATGACTTGCACATTTGGGCAATGAGTACTACGGAAACGGCGCTGACTGCCCATTTAGTTATGCTTACTGGAAACCCAGGTGATGCTTTCCTTTCCAGGATCGCTATGGAGTTGCACGATAAGTTTGGCATTGAACACACCACTATCCAGGTAGAAACTGGTAATTTTCTGCGGGAGTGTGAACAGAAGTCTTGCTGTGATTAATTTACAAGCACTACTCCCTGTAAACTGAGCATTGGCAAAGGTGACATTTCCCTGTCAATTCAGACGGGAAATTCCCTCGCCTGCCGAATCCTGTCTGCCTGACCATGGGAGAAGACAACCAAGAATATCGTCTGCCTGGTCATGGGAGAAGACAACAGTTAGGTTTATTTGCGTCTACATGCTTAGTGGGAAAGCTGCTGCAATCATCCAACCAAAGAAGAGGGCACTCCCCAATACATAGCTCCACACTTGGTCAAGTAAAGCTGCTGCGAATGAAAGAATCGCTATAAGCGGGGGAAACACTGGTAGCAAGAGGAAGATGAAGCCGAGTTCGGGCACCAGGTAATACAGCAAAATGAAGCCTCCTAACAGCACTAAACTTTGCCATAGCCACAACGCCACCCGTAGGAATAACCCAGCGCCCTGTTGCGCTATCCCCGATGCCAAAAACCAGGGGAAACAGGCTAGGGACAGGACAGGCCAAAGTATCAACCGCTTTGGAATCAGCAGCCACTGCAACCAGACAACCTGCGCCATTGCCCCAAAGGCAATCCAAAATACGAGAAACAGTACTATCCCTATCCCAATGGCGCGTCCTGTGGGGCGTGGCAGGCGAAAGAGGACACCCAGCCAAACCATACCCGCCACAAAGAACCAAATCCCCACGGCAGCGCCTACCTGTAAGCCACCTAGACTCTGAATTTCCACAACCCGACTGAGCAATAGGAGGGTACCACCTGCCACAAAAGGGGAGAGTAGTAAACCTCCCAAGCGTCGGAACGGATGCACCCTCACCCAGCCTTCAGTAGCTGGTTTAGCTAAGAGGGGGACAGCCGCACCCAGCAGAATTAGCCATCCAACTAGGTGTAAGCCATACCAAATCATCCGGCTGTCAACATAGTTGCTGGTGCTAGACATCCCGAACGTGGTATTGAGCCATTTCAGGGCAGCTTGGTGGCTAGCATTGCGGAAGAGAATGGTGATGTGTTCAGCATTGGGGATGATAACAAGCGATCGCCCTTTTCCCTGTGCCAAGTTCTTATTCTCTCCACCCGCCGCCGCTAGCAGTCTATGGGCATTCCTGACAAAACCACCTTCCCAACTGCCTGCCTGTAGCTGAAGATTTTGCGGGGCATTCTGTGTTACCTGTGCCCCTGTTGGCGAGATGGCTACAGTAGCGGCAAAGCGGTTCACCTCGCGAATGCCAGCAGACATCACCGCCCCACTTCCCATCGAGTGACCCAGCAGCGCCAGACGGGTGCGATCGACCTCTGGTTGATCGATTAGGGCAGCATAAGCTGTATCCAGGTCTTGTTGGAGTGAAAACTCCTCTAAAGCCGCTTTGTTTGCCGCATGACCCGCAAAATCCCACAGCATCACCGCATACCCCCCGTGCGCCAGAACATGTGCATAACCCAGCATCAACTGCTTGGAACCCGCATAGCCATGCGCTATTAAGACACCGGGTACTCCTTTGGCATTCTTTGGTGCAACA
>DATNQP010000492.1:0-2878 GCA_036703965.1 Leptolyngbyaceae cyanobacterium | reverse complement strand
TGTAAGGGATAGCGCGTCACTTTCACGGCGTTAGGTTTCACCCGTTGTCCATCCCAGACAGCTAGACCTAAAACCACGCTATCGAATACGAGGGTAGCAATGATGCTTACCAGCTGACCAAAAGCGATCGCGAGGATGAGTGCGATCGCAATGCCTAGGATTAGCAGACCATAAACTCGGCGGCTGGGAATCATCAACAACATCCTTGCTTTAGCACTACAGCCAACGGCTCTAAAGTAGGCAAAAGCCAGCCTCTAGAAGGTCTAAATATTTGATAATTCGATTAGACCTACAGACATAGGGCGGGTTTTGTAATCAGGTTATATCAAATCCGCTCTAATAGCAGCCTTTTCCTTTTTAGTCGTAGAGACGTTCCACCGGAACGTCTCTACAAGGTTATGCGGGTTTAGCAACCCACCGCTACAGACAATCTTTGATTTTTTCTGCCTGCCCACTTAGTTTACTCTCGCGGTAGTCGAGAAAGGCTAATGTAAGGTTCAGCACTCACCTCGGTACTGGCACCTGGTTCACTAACGAAGCAATTACGGCATCCATTACCAAACCATCTAGCTGCGCCTCTGGTTTAAGGATAAGACGGTGACGCAGCAGAGGTAGCGCAACTGCCTTCACATCATCAGGGGTAGCATAATCACGTCCTTCCAGCCAAGCTTGGGCTTTACTTGTTTGCAACCAAGCTACAGCTGCTCTAGGAGAGGCTCCTAACGCCAGATCGGAGTGTTGTCGTGTGCGCTGCACCAAAGCCAGCAGGTAATCTATCACGTTGTCTTCAACTTTGACAGCTTGGACCGCTTTACGGGCACTAACAATCTGCTCTACCGTTACCAAAGGTTTGACACGAACCAAGTCAAGACGTTTGGCTCGAAACCCGGCTTGAGCATTCAGCAACATCTGCTTCTCTGCCGCTGCATCGGGGTAATCCACAATCAGCTTGAATAAAAATCGGTCTAACTGAGCCTCTGGCAGGGGGTACGTTCCTTCAAATTCGAGGGAATTTTGAGTAGCAATCACCCAAAATAGTTCAGAAAGGGGCATAGTTTCGCCATCTAGCGTCACTTGCTGCTCTTCCATCGCTTCTAGCAGTGCTGCCTGGGTTTTGGGGGGCGTGCGGTTAATTTCATCTGCCAGCAACACCTCGGTAAAAACTGGTCCTTTTTTAAGGGTAAAACTACGGCTATTCAGGTCAAAAACATTTGTCCCTAGGATATCTGATGGCAAAATATCCGGTGTCAGCTGAACCCGCCGAAAATCGGCTTGCATTAGTTTCGCCAACACCTTAACCAGTAAGGTTTTTCCCGTTCCTGGTACTCCCTCGATAATGACGTGTCCACCACTGAGTAACGCTACCAGCATCTGCTGCACTAGGGTAGATTGACCGACGATTATCTTGCCAAGGGTTTGGCTGAGACGGTTAAATAGGGTGTTGGTTTCGCTCATCTTAACTATCAGCTATTCGCTTTTTGTCCTTAGTCATTAGAGCTTAGTCCGAAGCCAATGAGTAATGACCAATGCCTAATAATCGCTGATTAAGGCGAGAAATGACGACGGATTTGCTCCCATTTCCTCAACCACGTTAGCAAGTCCGACTCACTCATTCGCTGTTTTCGAGATTGTACTTGCAGTAGTTGTTCCAATTCTGCGGCTGGATGACCTGTTTGCTGCACCCAGGCGTCTACAAGGGATTGATGGTCGAGTTGAATTTGTCCTAACAAGAGGGCTTTTTGCAGTTGCAACTGTTCTTCTTTGCCTACAACCTCCAAAACAAACTCACTACTGTCGGCTTTTTGCAAGACACCTGCTAAAGCTTGGATGTAAGCTTCACTGTTGTCAACCACTGGTGCTGATACGGTTAAAGGCTTGCCAAAGCGACGATTCGCAGCCCAGATGGCGACAACGAAGAGAATGAGTCCCTGCACAAAAATGGGAAATACGGGTGTTTTAGCTAAATAACTGAGTAAATCTTGTTTTTGCTCGCGCTTGATAACCTCTGAGTCTTTGTATCCGTGGATGTATTCATCTACCCAGACTGAATTTTGGATTTCCTCGCCTTGAATAGGGGAAGTTGAATTTTGGACTAAAACACTCTCTCCTACTTCTGCACTCTCGCCCACTCCTGATTGAGTGACAATTTGTGCCAGAAATTGATAGTTGCCCTGAAAGTCCTGATAGGCATTAGCGGCAAGATGAGGTGTGGTGGCAAAAATGACTCGTCCCTTGCCAATACTCGTTTCCCAAACAATTGCGCCAAAGCGATCGCCTAAAAGTCCGTCCTTAATATTTTTTGCCCGTCGCTGCGTGTCAATCTTAACGCTCCCGGCTGCCGTTTGATGCCTGGTACTAAATGGAGCGTCTGTAACTGGCTGGTGGACGCCCAAAAGTACCAGAGTATTGCCACTCTCAATCCAGTCTCGCTCTTTTTCAGAAAGCTCTTGTGCTGTCAAAGAGCTGTAAACACGCAACAACGTAATCGGGGCGTTAATCTCCTGGCTATCAGCTAAATCCTCAAACGGTTTTTGCCAACGCTGAATGGGAGTACCCTGTTCTGACATGAAGGCGTACCAAGCGCCATATCCATCTGGAGCGCGATTATAAGTAGAACCAGTATTGATCGTATTGTTGGCAGGAGCAGCTAGGAGCGTGAGGAGAATTATCACCCCAACTGCGATCGCACCGAATAACCCTAATCGCCGCTTTGAGAGGTTCATGAGGCTTCAATCTCTCGATAGGCTTGTTGGCACTGCTCAAAAACCGAGAGGGAAGCTTCAGCATCACTAAAACATAGCTGCTGATGGGTCATCAGTAAAGTTTGATAGGGCTGCGGCTGGGGTAATTGCTTAACGAGTTGTAGATATTCCCCATC
>DATNQP010000491.1:0-5204 GCA_036703965.1 Leptolyngbyaceae cyanobacterium | reverse complement strand
AGGTTGAACGCTGCCCGTAACGCCATAGGGGTCAGAAACCCACATCCCAGGCCCAAATAGTCCGGTCAGGTGGAAGGCACCAAAGCCAAAGCACAGAAGACCAGACAAGAACAGGTGAATGCCAAACATTTTTGGCAAATCGAGAGCGGGTTCGCCAGTGCGTGGATCTCTAAACAGTTCCAAATCCCAGTAAACCCAGTGCCAGCAGGCTGCCAGGAACAACAAACCAGAGAGGACAATGTGAGCGGCAGCGACACCTTCAAATGACCAGAATCCTGGGTTGACTGCGGTTTCGCCAGTGATGCTCCAGCCGCCCCAGGATTGGGTAACGCCCAAACGAGCCATAAAAGGCATGACAAACATGCCTTGACGCCACATCGGGTTCAAAACTGGATCGCTAGGATCAAAGATTGCCAATTCATACAGGGCCATTGAACCGGCCCAGCCTGCCACAAGGGCAGTATGCATCAGGTGTACAGCAATCAGACGCCCTGGATCATTTAGAACGACTGTGTGTACTCGGTACCAAGGTAGTCCCATTGACTACGCTCCTCCTCAGATAGAGTTTTCTTTTCTAAAGATGTTAGAACCAACCATCATCCGCCTAGACTTTACCAATGAACTCCAGGCAGGACAACGTATATTTTCGGACGAGGCATCCGTCAAACTGAAGATGTTTAAAGAAGTGTAACTATTGTTAGAGTTGATTGCAAGCAAATTTAGGAGTTCTGATCCCCGCGAAGGGATAGCTCGGCAATTTTTTGCCATCATCACTACTACTGTTACTGTTCCGTTGATAGCGAATTGAATAAGGTCTGGGCACTCGCCAGTCGCTCAATGGCTTGCTCCGCAGTAATCAGTCGCTTGAGAACCACCTGACCAATCGTCTTTGCTGACTCCGCTGAGGCATCAGGCGTTGGTTTGACTTCGACCATGATAACGCCGTCTTCAACCTGATAGAGCCACAATTTTTCCCCTTGCTCTAGGATACAAAGGTTCATTTTTTGAATTTCGGGTTCGCGTCGCCAAGCGTTGATGTTCCAAAGGCCACCAAACTCCCAAACCCGACCTACAGTCCATCCATCGGAGAGAAAAAAGTACTTCACAGACATCTGTGTGCAACCGTGTTTGTCGGAATTATGCCCTCTCCTGGAGGCATTTCGGTAGTTTTATCAGTTTTTTTTCGTTGTCAAGTTCTGGCCTGAGGTCTTCTGGATAGGTCAAGTCCTCAGTTTTGTTGTAAAACTTTACCATTCGCGTGAGCGTAGCGGCTGTGCAGGAGCTTGGTTAAGTAAACCTTTGTTACAGACCGCGATCGCGCTGCTGTCAACTGGGGAGGCAGCAAAAGAAGGGGCAATCGCTCCGTTGAAGTCCTCCCAGGTTGAGCGATCGCCTAGGAGGAAAATCTAATTCTTCAATTCATCATCATTTGGATTAGCCAGAGGCTTTAAGCAGCCAGAGAATGGCTTCTTGCTTCTCTGTTGATAGGGATTGTAACCGCTAAAATTAAGCATGAGTCTTTGCTACTCAAAGCCTTACCATAACTATGCATTCCCCAGTAGAATTCCAAGACGCTTTTGATGTCATCGTTGTGGGTGCCGGACACGCCGGTTGTGAAGCAGCCCTGGCGGCAGCACGGTTAGGCTGTCGTACCCTATTACTGACCCTCAACCTCGACAAAATCGCGTGGCAACCCTGTAACCCAGCAGTCGGCGCACCGGCAAAGTCCCAGCTAACCCATGAGGTAGATGCCCTAGGGGGAGAAATTGGCAAAATGGCCGATCGCACATACCTGCAAAAGCGGGTGCTAAATTCCTCAAGAGGTCCAGCGGTTTGGGCATTGCGAGCGCAGACAGATAAGCGGGAATATGCGGCGGTGATGAAGGGGATTGTCGAGAATCAAGAAAACTTGACAATCCGCGAAAGCATGGTTACGAATTTGGTACTGGGTGCTAATGATGAGGTCATTGGTGTCGAGACTTATTTTGGTGTAGCATTCCAGGCACCCGCTGTAGTGCTGACGACGGGTACGTTTCTGGGTGGGTGCATCTGGGTGGGTAACAAGTCCATGCCAGCAGGACGTGCTGGAGAATTTGCCGCCGTTGGTTTGACACAAACCCTTAATCGGCTGGGTTTTGAAACGGGGCGGCTGAAGACGGGAACCCCGGCACGGGTCGATAAGCGGTCAGTAGACTACAGCAATTTGGAACCCCAGCCAGGAGATGAAGAAGTTCGCTGGTTTAGTTTTGACCCAGAGGTGTGGGTGGAACGGGAGCAGATGAATTGCTATCTCACCCGCACGACGGCCCAGACTCATCGACTGATTCGGGAAAATCTCCACCTATCGCCAGTTTATGGCGGCTGGGTGGATGCGAAAGGACCGCGTTATTGTCCGAGTATTGAAGATAAGATTGTGCGCTTTGCCGATAAGGAGAGCCACCAGATTTTTATTGAGCCAGAAGGGCGGGATATTCCGGAACTGTATATCCAGGGATTCTCCACTGGGTTACCAGAGAATTTGCAGTTGCAGATGCTGCGATCGCTTCCTGGATTAGAAAACTGCACAATGCTACGTCCAGCCTATGCCGTAGAGTACGACTACCTACCAGCAACCCAGTGCTACCCGACTCTAATGACCAAGAAGGTTGAAGGGCTATTCTGTGCAGGGCAAATTAATGGCACTACCGGCTATGAAGAAGCAGCGGCTCAGGGCATTATCGCTGGAATTAACGCCGTGCTATATGTTCGGCATCAGGAAATGATCGTGCTTCCCCGCGAGGAGAGCTATATCGGTACCTTAATTGACGATTTGTGTACAAAAGACCTGCGAGAGCCTTACCGAATGCTAACGAGTCGCTCTGAATATCGGCTCCTGCTGCGATCAGATAACGCTGACCGGCGTCTGACACCCTTAGGGCGGCAGTTGGGGCTGATTGATGACCGCAGGTGGGAGCTATATACCCAAAAACAAGCCAAGATTGCGGCAGAAAAAGAGCGACTTCAGGAAGTTAGGGTGAAGGAGCATGACGAACTAGGAAAAGCGATCGCGGCTGATACCCAGCAAAAGATTAAAGGCTCAATTACTCTGGCTGACTTACTGAGACGCCCAGGTTTCCACTACGTCAATCTCGACCAGTATGGACTGGGTAATCCCAACCTCAACCAGCAGGAACGAGAAGGCGCTGAAATTGACATCAAATACTCCGGTTATCTCCAGCGCCAGCAAAACCAAATTGACCAGGTTTCCCGCCAAGCCCACCGCCAGTTACCGCCCGATTTGGATTACGCGACCATTGATACCCTCTCTAAGGAGTCTCGTGAAAAGCTCAACGTTGTAAAACCCTTAACCATTGGTCAGGCGTCCCGAATTGGAGGCGTCAATCCAGCTGATATTAATGCTTTGCTGATTTATTTAGAAATGCGTACACGTAGTGTTGGCGCAGCGATCACGCAGTAATGAGCAAGACAGAGTGCTGCAAAAAATGTCAGGGGTTATCTGGTTTACTTTCCCTCTAACTGCTCTTATTTTGTCTAATTATCGGATTCAAGCGACATTTAGCGCTAAAATTTGCGATGTCAGGGCTGAGTGAACAGACTAGCTCCATAGTTAGTTTTGTATAAAACTGGTAAGTCAGGGCGCATCTTCAATCGACTGTTGCAAAATAAATTTGTCTCGTAATCAGTAATTTCACTGTTAATGTAAGCGAGAAATGCCTTAGAGCATCTTGTTAATTCTGTAGCCACGAGAGTGAGCAATCCATGTCTCAGGACGTTAGCACTAATCCAAGGGCAAGAGAGCCATTGACCGCTCCCGCTCCAATCCAGCCCTGGTCGGCAGAATCCGATGCCGATAAGTTAATGGATGAGTTATTTTCGGACATCGACCGGATTTTGGAGGGCGGTAGCAAGTTACCAACCGAGACTGTCAAGCCAGAATATATCTCCTTGCAGTCCATTGTGATTCCGCCAATCACTATGCCACCGGTAGTGATGCCATCCCAGGAATTGGTACAACAGCCAAGCCCTGAGCCAATCGAAGCCACGCCAGTAGAGCCGTTCGAGACAGGTGTGGTTCACACTGCCAGCCCTAAAACTAGTCGATGGGGCTGGTCTTTTGAAAAACTCTTATTGGCGACTGGTCTTGCGTCTCTAGTAGCAACGATAATCCTGCTGCTAGCCAATCAGACAAAGCTAACTTGGCCTTCGTCACTGAATTTCGCGGCTTCAACATCCGCTCCGGATGGTAATCTCTCCGAAGCGGATGCCCAGTTTATTAACTACATGCTGCGATCGCTGGAAGTTATTGACAGCAAGGCTAAAACTAGCCAGAAGACGGGGACAGTAGCAGGCGCAACGGGCGCTACCAACCTGCCACCAGTTCCTGCTTCTGCTAATCGCCCCGTTGCCTCTAATCAACAACCAACGGTTCTCGAAAGAGTCTATATCCCGGTTTACCAGACGCCCCCAGCTCAACCAGTCCCGTCACTGACGGTCTTGCCGCCAGTCCCAGTCCCGTCACTGGCGGCAAGACCGCCAGTCCCAGCTCCCTCACCGGCGGCAAGACTCCCAGTCCCCTCAGCGACGGCAAGACCCCCAGTCCCAGTTCGCTCACCGGCGGCAAGACCCCCAGTCCCAGTCCCCTCATCGGCGGCAAGACTTCCAGTCCCAGTCCCGTCAGCGACGGCAAGACCCTCAGCGCCAGCCCCCTCACGAGCTGCAAGACCCTCTGCACCTGCATCTCCTCAAGCCGTAGCACCAACATCTACAGCCATCCCAACCTCACAGGCTGAGCTATCACCCGCTTCCGCTCCTAGATATACCCTGGTTGGATTACAGACGGGCGATCGACCGGTTTGCCTATTTGACATTGATGGTGTCACCCAACGAATCAATCTTGGCGAACCCATTGGCTCAAGTGGCTGGACTTTGGTAGCAGTTACTAATGAGGAAGCCATCATCCGCCGCAATGGAGAGGTTCGCTCGATTTATCCTGGGCAGAAGTTCTAAAAGAGAGTATTACAAAATGACAACAACCGCACCCACTCTTGGGATGCGGCTTGTAATTCAAAGCATTGCTAACATAGTTGGACATACCTGAGCTTAGGAGTGGGGCGCAGTGGGTTTATTTGATGATCTCAATCGGTTTCTTGAAGACCGCCTAGAGGAATTTATACGCAATAATCCCCATCTAGAGTTACAGGCAA